>JAJYTX010000181.1 GCA_021792815.1 Pseudomonadota bacterium | reverse complement strand
ACAACGAGGCCACCGTGGCCGAGAGGCTGCGGGTCTACGATGCGCAGACGCGTCCCCTGATCGACTATTACCGTGAACAGGGGCTGCTGCGTACGATCGACGCAGAGGGTGATGTCGAAGCGGTCTCACAGCGCCTGGAGTCTGCCCTGGCCGCTCGCTAGGGCGCACGCGCCAGCCGCGCGGATGCCCGCCGGCGGGGCCGCCCGGCAGATCGACCCGGAGCGTTTCCCGACGGGCTGTCGTGCCGCACTGCGGGAATCACTCCCAATGCGGCGCGGCCGCGCTTCCCGGGAGACCCTCCTCGGGATGAGCCGCTTGGCCGGATGACCCGTTGCTTTTCCCCTCAAAGCTCGGCGAGCAACCGCTCGCCGAGCGCTGTCCGCCGCCAGCCGCTGAGGACCGGGACGTCCGTGCGCCCTTCGGCCAGCATCTCGAGCTCGCGCCGGGTGACCAGCACTTCGGGGCTCAGTCCGAGTTCGGAAGCTGCGGCCTGCTGCACCGCGGCCAGCTTCCTGACCCGCGCGTCTCTGAGCGGATCGGGTCTGCGGCGGGCCGCAGTGGCGGGAGGCGGATCAGGGATTTCGGCCGCCCTGATGCATTCGAGCAGGTCCACCGCACAGTGCTCGATGACACTGGCGGGCATATCCGGGATGGCACTGAGCGCCTGCACGCTGCGCGGTACGCGCAGGACGATCTCGCGCAGCACCGCGTCCTCGAGAATCCAGCCGCGGGGGCGATCGCGCTGCAGGGCACGGCGCTCCCGCCAGGCGGCGAGCAGGCGGGTGAGGCGCTGCCGGGCGGGGTCCAGGCCGGAGAGCCCCTTCAGCCGCCGCCAGGCGTCCTCGGGCTGCACGCGAAGGTTGTCCGCGTCTTGGAGCGCACAGAGCTCCTCGGCCAGCCAGGGCAGCCGACCGAGCCGTTCCAGGCGCTCCGTCAGGGCGGCCTTGAGCGCCAGCAGATGCCGCACATCGTCCAGGGCATATTCGAGCTGCTCCGGCGACAGCGGCCGGCGGGACCAGTCGGTGCGCGTGTGCGCCTTGGGCAGTTCATGCCCGAGGATGCGGCGCACCAGCTCGCCATAACCGATCTGCGCCGGCTCGCCGGCGAGCGCGGCGGCGATCTGTGTGTCGAACACCGGCCGGACCAGGCCGACGGCCGGAAGGAGCACCTCGAGGTCCTGCCGGGAGGCGTGCAGCACCTTGATCACGCCCGGATCGCCGAACACCGGCGCCAGCGCGGCCAGGTCCGGCACGGCGATCGGGTCGATGCAGACGGCCTGCGCGGCGTCGGATACCTGCAGCAGGCACAGCTGCGCCCGGTAGGTGCGCTCACGCAGAAATTCGGTGTCGAGCCCAATGGCGCTGCGCGTCGCGAGGCGCTGCGCCATCTCGCTGACGGCGGTGGCAGTGGCAAGCGGATGCAATGTCGGCGGTCCTGATCGGTACAATCCTGTACCCATTATGCACGTCCATATCCTCGGGGTTTGCGGCACCTTCATGGGCGGCATCGCGGCGATCGCCCGCGAAGCCGGTCATCGGGTCACCGGATCGGACCATCACGTCTACCCCCCCATGAGCACGCAGCTCGAGCGATTGGGGATCGAGCTGATCGAAGGTTACGAGGCGGGACAGCTCGAGCTGCGCCCCGACGTGGTCATCGTGGGTAATGTGATGACGCGCGGCCAGCCGGTGATCGAAGCGCTGCTCGATCGTGGCATGGCGTATACCTCGGGGCCCGAGTGGCTGGCGCGCGAAGTGCTGCGGGACCGCTGGGTGCTGGCCGTGGCCGGCACCCACGGCAAGACCACGACCACCTCGATGCTGGCCTGGATCCTGGAACGCGCCGGGCTCGATCCGGGTTTTCTGATCGGCGGGGTGCCGACCGGGTTCGGCACGAGCGCGCGGCTCGGCCGCGGCGCGCCATTCGTCATCGAGGCCGACGAGTACGACACCGCCTTTTTCGACAAGCGCGCCAAGTTCGTCCATTACCATCCGCGCACGCTCATCCTCAACAACCTGGAGTACGACCACGCCGACATCTATCCGGATGTCGCCTCCATCCAACGTCAGTTCCATCATCTGGTGCGCACCGTCCCCGGCCGGGGACGCATCGTGTGGAATGCCGGGGACGCGCGCCTCGAGCAGACCCTGGCGATGGGCTGCTGGACTGCGCGGGAGGGGTTTTCGCTGCAGCCGCTGCCGGCTGCCCGCTGGACGGCGCGTCCCACGGGCGATGCTGAGGACGGTTCGGGGTTCGAAGTGCTGGAGAACGGCTGTCCCCGTGGAACGGTGCACTGGAGCCTGATGGGGCTGCACAACATGGAGAACGCGCTGGCCGCGATCGCGGCCGCCCGACACGCCGGTGTGAGCGCCGAAGACGCCATCCGGTCGCTGGGCGCGTTTCAGGGAGTGGCCCGCCGCATGCAGCTGCGCGGCGAGGTCAACGGCATCCGCGTGTACGATGACTTCGCGCATCATCCGACCGCCATCGCGACCACCCTGGACGGTCTGCGCCGACGGGTCGGATCGGCGCGGATCGTTGCAGTGCTCGAGCCGCGGTCGAACACCATGCGCATGGGCGTGCACCGCAACATGTTGGCTGGTGCGCTGTCAGGGGCGGACGAGGTGTGGTTGTACCGGCCGGCGGACCTCGGCTGGGATGTCGCGCCGTTGCTCGAGTCTCTCGGCCGGCGGGCCCATGGGCACGGCGACATCGACCTGCTGGCAAAGGATCTTGTCGGCTCGTTGCGCCCGGGCGACCATGTGCTCATCATGAGCAACGGCGGTTTCGGCGGGCTGCACGGCAAGGTCCTGGCGCAGCTCGCTGAGCGTTTCGGGGCCGCGGACGGCCCGAACCGAGCGCTGCCTGCGGCGCGCGAGCCCTGAGCGACGCCCCGGGGCCGTGGGCGCCGCGCTCGCGGCGCACCCAGTCCGATCACTGGCGCGACCTGCCTGAGGCAGCAGGCTCGCCGAAACCTCGTGCGGGCGCGGGCTCCCACGCCCGCGGGGCCGTCTCAGCCGCTGTAACCGGTCAGGAGCCTTCAGGCGGTGCGTCGGTCCGCTCGCCTGGAGTAGAACCACCAGAGTCCGAAGCCCAGCGGTACTGTCCAGGCGAGCACCAGCCAGCCGGTAAATCCGTCGTGGCGGCTGAGCAGGCCGCGAAGCGGCGCGCTGCGATCCGGTTGAGACAATCCGTGCACGACCAGCATCACCCACACCCAGCCGGCGTGCAGCCCCATGCTCGCGGCGGTGTTCCCTGTGAGAGAGCGCACGATCGCGAGCACCACGCCGACCGCCGCGAGACACAGGAAGGCGTCGGCGATGGCGAGGGGATGGGAAAATGCGCGTAGCGACCCGGCGAGCAGCGCCAGGCCGCTGGAGGGGCTGACCTCGGCGGGCGGGATGTGATAGACACCGAGAAAATGCGTGGCCGAGAACACGAGTGAGGTGAGCACGATGGCGACGAGCGTGCCGGATTCGCGCTGAATCCCGCTGAACATCGCGCCGCGCAGCGCCGTTTCCTCGATCAGGCCGACGGCAAGACCGCTGAGCAGCCGCTTTGCCACCAGCCCCGCCAGCGCGGCGGCCCCGAACCGGGCTGCCCGCTGCCACTCGAGCAGTCCCAGAAGCGCCATGCTGGCGACCACCGCCGACATGGTGATCACCCCGATGACCAGCCCGAGCGACAGCTCGCGCAGGTAGGTGCGCCGCGCAGCGCCGAATCCGAGGCTGGCTCGATCGGAGAGCCGCAGCCGGCGCGCAACCAGCAGAAAGCCCGCCAGGAATGCGAGCATGCCGATACGCTCGCCGATCCGATGGAACGGGAAACTGAAATGCGGATGCAACAGCAGCCAGGCCGGATAGGTGAACACCGCCATGGCGGCGAGGCTGAAGCCGATCAGCAGCAGGAACCAGGCGAACGCGCGCATCGTGGTGCAGTATCCGTGAATCAGAGAGCCCTTCGGACCCCCGTGCGTCCGCCGCGGCCCGTTCTGCCCCGACCCGCCGCTCAGGGCACGCAGGGCGGTCCGCCCGCCGGGCAGAGGGCCCGCGACGGCTGCCCTGAGTCCGACAGGCGCCCAGGCGCGCACTGTACGGGCGCGGCGCCGATCGTTGCAAATCTGCATGAACGCGTAACCTGTCGCGCTGGATCACCGGCCGCAGGCCTGACGACAATGACATCCCGGCCCGAGAGGCCATCGCGAAGGCGGGCCCGATGAAAGACCGCAACGCCGACCACGAGATCCGGGCCGGGGAGATTCTCAAAGCGCTCATCCAGGGTCTCGACCCGCGTACGGGCACGGCGCTTCCAGCCGAATCGGTGCTGCACCAGGCCGAGGTGCTGCGGGCGCTGCTGAGCGCCGTCGCGGCCCTCGAGCGATCGGCCGCCCGGGCGCTGCGGCGCGCCCAGCTGCCGGAGAACGTTGGTCGTGCCTGGAGCGCGGACGAGGAAAACAGTCTGATTGCGGCGTTCAACGCGGGCCAGTCGCCGCAGGCGCTTGCCAGGACGCACCAGCGCACCCTGCGCGCGGTCGAAGCGCGCCTGATGAGACTGGGGCTGTTGAGCGCAGAGCAGCGACTCACCCGCGGTGGATTTCCGGGCGTGTCCGACGCAGCGCGACCGGGTCGGCCGCGCGGTGCGCGCAGGATGTCCCGGCCCCCGGCGACACGCAAGCGGCCACAGCGCCGTCCGGCATGAGTGCCGCCTCGGACCCGCGCTGCGCTGCGACGACCCGGATCGCGTGTCGCGGTTCGCGCAGGACGGGTCCGGTTTCGTACAATGGGCCGGCATCACATGCTCCCCAGCTGAAATCAGGCAGTGGAATCCATTGAACACGCTATCGTCGAACAGCCCATGCCCCGCACATTGAGGGTCGAAACACAGACCGCGGTCCGGCGGATGGCGGCGAGGATTCTGGGGGACTACACTCCGCCGCGCCTGCGTTTTCGCGCAGAGTTGCTCGCGGAACTCGCGGCCGCGGGCGGGACGGCCGCGGGCGAGTGGCGGCAGCTGGCGGCCGACATCGTGAGCGACCTGAGGGCGGGCGGCGTGGATGAGTTTCTGCGCCTGCCGGCGATCGCCAGGACGCTTCACTCGCGGATCCGCAGCCACTCCCGCGATTATCTGCGCCATGTGCTGCAGTCTGGCCGGTTTTCGCCGGAATTTCAGCAGGCGTTGACGGAGTCTCCGGTGGGCAAGCCGCTGGTGAACCCGCATTACCCATTGAGCAGCCCGCTGCTGATCCAGCATGGTTATCATGTGATCCGACTCCTCGAGGCGACCGGGCTCGATCTGTCCGCGCTGCAGCTCATCGTCGATTTCGGCGGGGGCTACGGTGGTTTCTGCCGCCTGTTGCGTAATCTCGGTTACCGCCAGCGCTACCTGATCTGGGACCTTGCGGTCATGTGCGCCCTGCAGCGCTTCTATCTGCGCAATGTGTTTGCGGACCGTGAGACCGGCGAGGTCCCGTCGAACATCGAGTGGCTGACGGCCGGAGAACCTGCCGCGCGTGATGCGGTGATACGCAACACGCTCGGGCAGCCGCCGTCGCTGTTCGTTGCCACCTGGTCTCTCAGCGAGACGCCGTTCGCAGTACGGGACGGGATCGCGCCCGTGCTCGCGGGCTTCGGCTACGTTCTGCTCGTCTATCAGAGAGCTTTCGGTGAACACGACAACATCGCCTGGTTTGCCTCCCTCGAGAAACGCCTGCCACAGTTCCAATGGCAGCATTTCGAGTGCCCCGTGTATCGGAACAACTATTATCTGATCGGCAGCAAGACCGCCGGGCGTTAGCCGCGCCCGGCGATCGCCGACCGGCCCCGGCGCGACTGCCGCAACTCGCCATGGGTTCGATCCTGTTCTTCGATCCGACGTGCGTCCGCCCCTACGACAGCGCCACCCTGCGCCGCCAGGCCATGGGCGGAACCGAGGCGAGCGTGGTGCGCATCGCCGATGCGCTCGATGCGCTCGTCGCGCAGCATAACCGCACGGAACGGTCAGGCCGCTATCTTCCGCCCGGACGCGATCCTGGCGTCGGCTGCGTCGTGGTGCTGCGCGATTCGCGCGCCCTGGCCGCGGTGCGCAATCTATACCCCAACGCGCGCGTGTTCCTGTGGCTGCACGACAGGATGCGGCCCGGCTCACGACGCGCCCGCTGGCTCGCCTCGACGGCCGGACTGCTGAACGAGCTCGCCGTACGGATGGTCTGCGTCTCGGATACCCAGCGCCGCGAGGTGGAGGCGACATTGCGCTGGATGCGGGCGGACGAGCGTCTCGGCGCGCGCACCATCTACAATCCCA
>JAJYTX010000180.1 GCA_021792815.1 Pseudomonadota bacterium | reverse complement strand
TTTTGTCGCCGTTCGAGGCGCTGCGGGTGTTCGCGACCGCCGAGGAGGCTGCGCGCACCCATCCCCCCTTCAACCTGTCGGAATTGGCGGTCCGGCTGGTCGAGGCGTCGCTGCGGTGCCCCGGGATGCGCGGGGTGCATCCGGCCCGGCGCGCGGTGGGACGATCGGAACCAGCGGCGGCTCCATCCCGGCCGTGATCGCACCCGTCGCGGGGATCCGGGCGGGCCCTATGACGGTGCTAGTCGCTCGGCCGGTCGCACGACGCTTGACGATTGCGGAACGGAGGCGATAGCATCTGGAACTGACGAAAGGGGATGGGGTTCCCCGTATAACCGCCGTTCGGCTGATGACCCCTGTCACCATGAGCGGGCGCGCCTGCGCGCCCGGGGGGCAGGGCGATGGCCAACGACGCAGTGACGCTGGGCGATCCGATCGAGCAATTGCTTGCCGACCCGCTGGTCCGCCTCGTCATGACGGCGGATCGCGTCGATCCCGACGTCCTTCGCGCGCAATTGCTGAGCATCGCGGGAAGACGGCTGGCATTGCGCCAAGCCGTGCTGGCGGCGTCAGAGGTCAAGGTCAGCTTGGAGCCCGATCCTGCCGGCCCCTATCGCCCGGCGGTCGGCATCGCGCTGTTCAACGACCGCGGCGAGGTCTTCGTCGCCCGCCGCCTCGATCGTGCGCAGGATGGTTGGCAGATGCCACAGGGCGGGATCGAGCCGGGCGAGGCGCCATTGGACGCCGCGCTGCGGGAGTTGCGCGAAGAGATCGGCACCGACAAGGCCACGGTGATCGCGGAAAGCTACAGTTGGATGCGCTACGAATTGCCGGCACATCTGGTGGGCAAGGTCTGGGGCGGACGCTGGCGTGGCCAGCAACAGAAATGGTTCGCCATGCGCTTTCTCGGTCAGGACAGCGAGATTAACCTGGCAACCGCGCATCCGGAGTTTTTCACTTGGCGCTGGGCACCGGCGGCCTCGGTGGCGGAGCTGATCGTTGGCTTCAAGCGTCAGCTGTACCTCGCGGTTCTGCAAGAGTTCGGGCATCTGGCCACCCCCGACGACACCACCCATGATGCCGCCGGATCTCCAAGCTGACCGCAGCGCCCTGGATGAGGCGCTCGTCGACCTGCGCGCGCTCGCGCACACGGACCGCGGCGTGCCGGAGGCGATCGCGGCGCGGCTTGGCGTCGCACCCGATGTCACGCCGCCCGGCAAGCAATCCCGCTGATGTTGCGATGCGAGACAACTGTCCGAATGCCTCGCCTGCGGCACTTGTGGGCCGTTCCCCCGGTGTCTATTCTCTTATGGCAGTGATCGTCTCCGGGGCCGGTTATCCGGCGCCATCATGGGGCGCCGTCACGCCGGGGATGGGGTTCCCCGTGAACCGCCGCAAGGCTGATGACCCCTGTCGCGCGCATGCGATGGGAGGTGTCGTGCCGTGGTGGTTCTTTTTTGTAAGAGATCACAATTCCGGTTTCGCGAAGGCATCATCGCCCCATCGCGTCGGGCGCGCGCGTCCCCTTTGGTTACTTAGCCGCGCGCATCCGGCACCGAACCGCCGTCACCCATCCGCCATAGTCGGACCGAAGGAGCACGACCATGCTGGTCAATCAGCGACTGGAGCAGCTTTATCAACGCACTGAACTGGTCAAGGGAATGGGCGATCCAAGGGGCGGCAAGTTCTGCATCATGTCCTTCGTCGCCCTGCTGGCGGGTGAAAATCATTCCGATAGCCCGAGCGTTACATCTCCGCTGATCCGCCGCTTTGCCGTCCCGATCAATGACCGCATGCCGCCGATGTTTCGTCAGCAATTGAAGCCGTTCGCACCGCGCATCATTGGCACACGAGACAGGTTCGATGATATGCGCATCGAACTCCTCCTGCATGCGGTGCATGAGGAGATCATTCCGCGTATGAACGTCGATTTCACGGGTCTGGATTTTTCCCCGCTCTGGTCGCGCGGGGCCAGAAAATCCCGTGCCGCGGCCTCCTTGCTCGCGGCCAGATTCGCTGGTCTCCCGGATATGCGGGCAATCTTGGCTGGTCCGATGGCCGGTATCGATATCGCCTCGGCAACCGCGGAGTTCATCATCCAATGTGCTGGCGCGTTAGCCCCGCAAGACGCCGCTTGGTACTGGAACAAGGCGATCGATCTGCTCGACAGACTCTGCGATATTTCCAACGAACGTGCCGAGCCGGGGATCGACTGGCGGCGCATCGCGTGGCTCGAGACAATTCTTGAGCGGCGGGCGCGCCGTGCTCGCCGGACGGCGATCGCGGCCCGCACCTTGGAAAAGTTGCGCCAGTTCCTCTCCCATTCGGCGGACGCTGAAGACGTCTGACCCGCGCCGTCATGGGCTTGAACGAAAGCGCGACGGATGCCCCGGCGCCACCGGCGGACACGGTCATGGCGCTGATCACGGAGGCTCTGGCAACTCTGCCGCATCCTTCCGAGACCGAGGCGCGTCATCTCGTCCGCTTGCGCGCGCTGGCCGATCGGCTCGCCAAAGCACGCCTGCAGATCGCGGTGGTCGGGCAGTTCAAACGCGGCAAGAGTTCTCTGCTCAATGCCCTGCTGGGGATGCCGGTGCTGCCCATGGGCGTGGTGCCCCTGACCGCCATCACCACCGTCCTGACCGCCGGCCCGCTCGGCGTAAAGTGCCAGTTTCTCGATGGCCGGCAGAACGAACGCACCATATCCAATCTCTCCTCGCTCCGCGCCGAACTCGTTTCCCTGGTGACAGAGGAAGAAAACCCCGCCAACCGGCTTAGCTTGCTGCGCGTCGAGGTCAGCCTGCCAGCGCCGCTGCTGGCGCGCGGCGTGACATTCATCGACACACCTGGTATCGGCTCGACCTTGCGCCACAACAGCGAGGCCGCGATCGCCGCGTTGCCTGAATGCGACATGGCGTTATTCGTCGTCTCACCGGACCCACCGATAACCGAGACGGAGTTCGCTTATCTCGCCAAGGTCCGCGCCAACGCGGCCCGCATCGTCGTCGTTCTCAACAAGATCGATACCGTTGAGCCGGTGGAGCGTGGCATCGCGCTCCGGTTCCTGCGCCGCGTTCTTGGCGAGGCCGGGCTCAGCGAGGAAACGCCCTTCCCGCTCTCGGCCCGCGCCGCACTTCGCGCGCGTGAAGAGGGTGATCGCGCCGCCCTCGAAGCAAGCGGCCTGCCGGCCATCGAGCGTGCGCTGGATGCGCTGTTGAACGCGGAGGGGCCGGCCGTGCTCGCTGCAGCGATCGCCGGAAAGGCGGCGGAAATCGTGACGACGCTGCGGCTGGAAGCCGAGATCACGGCCCGCGCGCGGCGTCTGCCGCTCGCCGAGCTGGACCAGAGGATCGCCGCGTTCGACGCCGGAATCGCGGGCCTCGCCGCGGCGCGGATCGAGGCGTCAGATCGCATCGCCGGCGATCGCGCGCGCCTGCTCGATTTGATCGAGCAACAGGCGGCGCGCATTGCCGAACAAGTTGGCCAGCAATTGGCCGGCACTGCCACCGAAATGCCGAATGTCGGCGAGGATGTGGAGTCCGCGCGCCGGCGACTGGCGGCCCTGGTGCCGAAATACTTCGCCCCGGCCACAGCGGCGGTAAACGATACGATCCTGATGGCGATGGCGGAGACGCTCCAGCGCCATCAGGATCGTATCGTCGCCTTGATCAGCACAGTGCGCCAGCATGCGGCGAGGGTGATGCAGATCGAGATCGAGGCCGCAGGGAAAACCGAGCCTCTCCAGCTTCCGCGCCTCACGGCATGGGTGGCCGATGGTCGGACGGAGACGCTCGCCCGGCTCTCAACCCGTTGGATCGAACGCCTGCTGCCGGCGCGGCAGCGGCACGCCCGGGCGCGGCGGCAGCTTCGGGAGGAAGCCGCGGCATTGACCGTGCGCAACGTCGAGATATTGCGCTGGTCGCTCCGTCAGGATGTTCCGGCCATCCTCGGCAGGTTTGCCGGCGAGCTTGAGGCGCAAATCGACGCCGCGGTGACCACGACACGCCAGGCCATGGCGGTGGCGCGCCAGCGTCAGGACAAAAGCGCGCAGACGCTCCTGGCATCCGCCGCCGCTGGCGAAGCCATCGCGGCGCGCCTCGGCCATATCGCGCAAGCACTGCGCGCGGCGCGAGAAAATCCGCCCGCGACAATCCTGCCAAGGGAGTTTCTTCCCTCAACCCGATGCGCGTTTTCCGCATCGATCCAGCTCCACGACAACCCGCGAGGCCCGCCGTGACCGTCAACATCACTCCGCCATCCAGCCCGACAATCGGTGCGGCATTGCCGCCGTCGACCAACGATCCGCGCTCACACCTTGAAACGGCCGAAAGCGAGGCGGCGCGCCGGATCAATGAGGCGGCCCGCGCCTGGGTCGAGCAGATGGGCCGGATGCGCGCGGTCGAAGCCGACCTCGGCGTGCGACTGGTGGCCTGCAAGACGCCACGGGAGGCGGTTGCGCTCACCGGCGAGTGGATGGCGTGGCGGCTCGATTCACTTATGGCGCTCCAACGCCGGCTAATCGATATGTGGCTCGCGCTGAGCGAGACCACCCTTTTGCTCAGTGCCCATGGTCGCGGGGAGAAAGACGATGTCAACAACATATGATTTCGCAGCATTTCCACGCCGCGAGCCGACAACGTTTCTGGAGCGCTTGCTGGCGCGGCGGATCAGGCTCGGGCGGTTGACGGTGCTCGGTCCCGGCCCGCGCGAGCACAGCTTCGGCACTGTCCCGCCCGATGCGCCGCATCTCGATGTGGTGGTGCGGCTGCGGGATCGCCGCACCGCCTGGAAGATCGCGTTCCGGCCCGGTCTCTATGTCGGGGAAGCGTATATGGACGGGGCGCTCACCATCGAGCAGGGCCGGCTTGAGGATCTGCTCGAGATCGGCCTGCGCAATACCGGCGGCCCGTCCCGGCGGAACCTACTCAGGCGGGGCCTGCGCAGGCTACTGCACCGGGTGCACCAGGCCAATTCCGGAGCGCGGGCGCGGCGCAACGTGGCGGCGCATTACGATCTTTCGGATCTGCTCTATGTCAACTTCCTCGACGCGGACCGGCAGTATTCCTGCGCCTACTTCGCGACCCCGGACCTCACGTTGGAACAGGCGCAGGAGGCCAAGAAGGCGCATCTCGCCGCGAAGCTGCTGCTGCGGGCGGGCCAGCGCGTGCTCGATATCGGCTGCGGCTGGGGCGGACTGGCCCTGACTCTGGCACGTGCCGGGCAGGGCCAGGTGACCGGGATCACCCTGTCGGCCGAACAGCTGGCGGTCGCGCGGCGGCGTGCCGAGGCCGAGGAACTGGATCATCGGGTTGGTTTCGCGCTGGCGGATTATCGCTCGCTTACGGGGCGGTTCGATCGGATCGTCTCGGTTGGCATGTTCGAGCATGTCGGAACACCCTATTATCAGGCGTTCTTCGACAAGATCGCCGGCCTGCTGACCGAGGACGGGGTGGCGGTGATCCACTCCATCGGCCGGATGGACGGCCCGGGCGTAACCAGCGCCTGGATCCGTAAATACATCTTCCCCGGCGGTTACGTGCCGGCGCTGTCGGAAGTGCTGCCGGTGGTCGAACGCGCCGGCCTGTGGGTGACGGATGTCGAGATCCTGCGTCTGCACTACGCCGAGACCCTGCGGCACTGGCGCGCGCGGTTCACCGCCAATCTCGACGCGATCCGCGAGAAATACGGGGAACGGTTCTGCCGGATGTGGATGTTCTACCTGGCAGCCAGCGAGATGAGCTTCCGCCATGACGGGCTGATGGTGTTCCAGTTGCAGCTGGCCAGATCCGTCGATGCGGTGCCGCTCACTCGGGATTACATCGACGTCCGGGAAGACGCGGCGGAGGGTCGCCACGCGGTCGCGGACTCGGCATAGCGCGGGCGCCGCCGAGCCGGCGCGTGAGCCTGAACACGGTATTTGATGGGCTTCTGATCGCGGAATTTTATGGGCTTCCCAGGCATGGGTCGGAGGTCACTCCCTCGCGCAGGATGCGGCCCTTTTCCATCAACCTAACCCGGCAAAGCCGGAACCAACAGGTCTGGTGTAGTCTTCCCCCGCGAGGGTGTCATCCTGGGAGGCGACATGAGCCAATCTTTGACGGAGCGCTACGACGATCGGATCGCCGGGGTGCTGTCGTGCTACGACCGCATCGTGATCACCGGAACACTGCCCGGGGTTTGCTATGCGGACGGAATGACCCGGTATCTCCATGCCATGGGTATCCGCATCTTCGACTACCCCCAGTTCGCGATGCGGCTGCGGGATCGCGTGCGAGACCGCGCGGCATCGGTAGCGGCGGACGCCGGAGTGACAATCGAGCACATCGCCAAAAGCCACATTCGCAAGG
>JAJYTX010000179.1 GCA_021792815.1 Pseudomonadota bacterium | reverse complement strand
CCGGGGCGCAGCAGCGCCGGATCGAGGATTTCCGGGCGATTGGTCGCGGCGAGGATGATGACGCCGCGCTGCGAGTCGAAGCCGTCCATCTGCACCAGCAACTGGTTCAGGGTCTGCTCGCGCTCCTCGTTGCCGATCCCGCCGATGCTGCGCGCCTTGCCGAGCGCATCGAGTTCGTCGATGAAAATGATGCAGGGGGCCCGCTGCTCGGCCTGCGCGAACAGGTCGCGCACGCGCGCCGCGCCGACACCGACGAACATCTCGACGAACTCCGAGCCGCTGATCGAGAGAAACGCCACCCCGGCCTCGCCGGCCACCGCCTTGGCGAGCAGCGTCTTGCCGGTGCCGGGCGCACCGACGATCAGCACGCCCTTCGGGATCCTGCCGCCGAGACGGCGGAAACGCTCCGGATTGCGCAGGAACTGCACGACTTCCTCCAGCTCCTGCTTCGCCTCGTCGATCCCGGCCACATCGGCGAAGCGCACGCCGGTCTTCGACTCGATGTAAACCTTCGCCCGGCTCTGTCCGATGCCCATCAGCGAGCCCATGCCGCCGCCGCCGCCAATGCCTTTGCGCATCAGCCAGCTCCACATCAGCATCAGCAGCGCGATCGGCACGACCCAGGCGAGCAGCGTCGGCAGCCAGGTGCTCTTGGCCTCGCCGCTGTAGCGTACGTGTGCGGCCTGCAGCTGCGCGGCGAGCGGCGGGTCAGTCACCCGTTCCGTCACGATCCGGCGCAGCTGCGCGCCGCCGGCGGTGGCCGGCGTCGCGGCAACCCGCCGGTACTCGGCCGCCGGGAGAATCTTCTCCGTTCCCCCGATGTCGATCACCGCCGTGATCGTGCTGTCCCCCACGGTCGCCTCGCGCACCTTGCCCGCGGCGAGCAGAGTCTTGAATTCGCTGTAGGGAAGCGTCGTGACATGCGGACCGAAGAAATAGAGCTGCGCGATCAGCAGCAGGCCGATCATCGCCAGCCAGTACCACGGCGCCGATTGTCGCTTGTCTGCCACGCAGCTCCACCTGGGCGCACACCGGGATCGAGGCCCACGGGGCGCAGCGCCGCATGCCACCGGCGCCGCATCGTCCCGGACGCGCACCGGAAGTTGTATCGCAAACCCGCAGCCCGGCCAAGGACGCAACAGCGAAGCCGCTTCGTGGTCAATGCGTATTGCGCCGACCCTCGGCCGGCGGGCCCGTTACGGCCGTCCCCGGGGCGCTGTCGTCCCGCGCCGCTTCGAAAGCGCTACCATGCACCGGTGTGGCGGTAGACGACGGCACGGCGCATGGCCCCGAGGTTCAACAAAACGTCCGCATGGCCGGTGTGGGCCCTGTTGTGTCTGGCGCCCCAGGCGCACGCCGCGCGGCTGCTGAGCGTCGCGGTGCACCGCCATGGATCGCTGTTTCTGATCGGCATGCGGCTGCGGGTCGCCGCGCCGCCGGCGGCGGTGTTTCGCGCCCTGCAGGACTATACCGCCCTGCCACGCTACACCGCCGATGTGCGCAGCGTGCGCATCGTGCAGCTCGGCCCGCCGGGGCGCGTGCTGTTGTTCACCCTCGTCCACGCCTGCGTGCTGTTTTTCTGCAAGACGATGCATCTGGAGCAGCGGATGACGGCGGTGCCCGAGGCGCACGGGGGTGTGCTGCGCTCGGTGCTGCTCACCCCGGGGAGCGATTTCCGCAAAGGCCGCGGCCGCTGGACGGTGCGCGCCTGTCCGGCCCGCGGGGCGCAGTCCTGCGTGGAGGTTCGCCTGCGGTTGGTGCCGGCTTTCTGGGTGCCGCCGCTGATCGGCCCGTGGCTGATCCGCCGCAGCCTGCGCGAGCAGGCGCGCCGCGCCGCCGCCGGCCTGCAGCGGCTCGCGCGGCGCCCCGCGCCCGAGCAGCGCCAGTGAGGCGGGCCGGCGCCCGTCCTCAGAAGAGCAGACCCAACCCCACGCCGGTGTAACGGGAAAATCCGCCGAGCATGCCCTGCAGCCGCACGCCTTCCTCGAGATCGACTTCCAGGCGGCGCCCGAGCAGATATTGCACCCCACCGTCGAAATCCGAGCCCCAGCCCAGGCGGTAGCCGGCATGGGTCTGGCCGTACGCCTCGGCGTAGAACTGCAGCGCCGGACCGGTTTGCCAGGTCACGACGAAGTCCGGGTTGAAACTCTGGTAACGGCCGCCGCCGGCGTCCGTGGGCTCGGTCTGCGAACTGACACCCAACATCAAGGACACCCCGAACGGGCCGCTGCTGTAGCTGACGATGGCGTTGAGGGCCCCGCCGAGCCCGTGGCTGCCGAACCGCCCGTCGCCCGAAGGAAGCGTGACGAGCGTCTCGGCGGTCCACTGCCAGTGTCTGCTGGCGCCGAACTCGTGCTTGATGCCGGCGGTGGTCGCGCCGAAGCCGTGTTCAGTCCGCGCGCGCAGGCCGCTGCGCGCATCGCTGCGCTGATACTGGAAATTCGGCGGCAACCACACGAACTCGGAGTTGCCCGGCAGACCCCAGCGCAGTTCGAGATTCGGCCCCGTGTCGAGGGCGCCTGCCGGCCCCGGATACAGCCGGCCGAGCGTCGCGCCGGCTTCGAGGACGGTCATGCCCTGCGGCACCACGCAGCTCGAGTCCCCGATGGTCGGCCGGTCGAGCAGGGCGAGCAGTGCCGAGGGACCCGAGCACTGGCTCGGCGATGCGGCTCGCACCGGCGGCGTGCGGGCCGCAAACAGCCCCAGGACGGCGAAGCCCATCCGGTACCGGGATCGACGCACCGCGCGGCAGTGACCCGAAACGCTCATCGCGTGCACATCCTGAAAACTCCTTGAGGGTCATGCCCGGCTCCCGGCCGGCGGGCCCGGGATTCTGTGGCGCAGCGTGCGCCGCGACCACCTGCACCTTAGCGGAGCCTCGCCGCTCATGTCCACCACGCCGGCCCACCGTCTTGAGCGGCCGGGCCGAGCCGCTGCAGAAACACCTCGGCCACCGGTTCGACGGGCGCGTCCTCACGACTGAGGAGCATCAGCGGCCGCACGATTTTCAGTTGGCCGAGCGGCAGCTCACGCAGGCTTCCCTCGCGCAACTCGTTCACCATGCTGATGCGCGGCAGCCATGCGATGCCGCCGCCGTGCACCGCCGCGCGCTTCAGCGCCTCGGTGCTGCCGAACTCCATCGCTCCACCCTCCACGATGTGATGTCGGCGCAGCCTCTCGGCGATGAGCTCGCGCGTTCCCGAGCCGCGCTCACGCATCAGCAGCGGCTGACCCGAAAGATCTCCGGGCGCGAGCCGGTGTTTGTCGAACAGCGGATGGTCGGGTGATGCCACCGGGACGATCTCATCGTGCTGAAAGGTCACGCACCGCAGCCCCTTCAGGTGCAGCGGCCCTTCGATGAAGCCCAGCATGAAACGCATGTCCCCGACCCCCTGCGAGACCTGCTCGGTATTGCCGACGAACAGCGACACCTGCACCTCCGGACGCTGGCGGCGGAAGGCGGCGAGTACGCTCGGCAGCACATACGTGCCGATGGTGTTGCTCGCGCCGATCGAAAGCCGTCCGAGGCGTGCCCCGGCGATCTCGCGCATCGCCGCCTCGGCCGCCGCCTCGAGCTCGAACAGCCGCTGCGCGTAGCGCCGCAGCACCTCGCCCGCCTGGGTGAGACGCATGCCCTTGGCGTGCCGCTCGAACAGCGTGACCCCCAGTCGCGTCTCGAAGGTGCGCAGCTCGCGCGAGAGCGCCGGCTGGGAGATGTGCAGCCTGCGGGCCGAGGCGGTCAGACTGCCGGTCTCGGCAATCGCGAAGAAGACCGAGAGGTGGTGAAGATTCATATGTATTCAATATATATCACTACTATTTTATTTGCATTAGCGACATACCTGGACTTTGTCCATGATGTGCTCCCATCCCACGACGAAGGAGCACGGACCCATGGCGGCGACAGGATTCCAGCCCGAGCGGACCGTTGCATGCACCACCTGCTACATGTGCGCCTGCCGCTGCGGCATCAAGGTGCACCTGGAGAACGGCAGGTTGCGCTACATCGAGGGCAACCGCGATCACCCGGTCAATCGCGGCGTGCTCTGCGGCAAGGGATCGGCCGGCATCATGACGGCGCTCTCCCCCGCCCGCCTCACCACGCCCCTGAAACGCACCGGTCCGCGCGGCTCCGGGGCCTTCCAGGCCATCTCCTGGGACGAGGCGCTCGAGATCGCCACCCAACGGCTCGCGGCGATCCGGGCGAGCGATCCGAACCGCCTCGCCTTCTACACCGGACGCGATCAGTCGCAGTCGCTCACGGGCCACTTTGCCCGCATGTTCGGCACGCTGAACTTCGCGGCGCACGGCGGGTTCTGCTCGGTGAACATGGCGGCGGCGGGGCTGTACTCGGTTGGCGGCGCGTTCTGGGAGTTCGGCGAGCCGGACTGGGATCACGCCCGGGTGTTCGTGCTGTTCGGGGTCGCCGAAGACCACGACTCCAATCCGATCAAACTCGGACTCGCCAAGCTCAAGGCGCGCGGCGCCAAGATCATCTCGCTGAATCCGGTGCGCACCGGCTATTCGGCGATCGCGGACGAATTCCTCGCCATCACTCCGGGAACCGACGGCCTGCTCGTCCTCGCGCTGATTCACTGCCTGCTCGAGGCAGGCCGGATCGACACGCAGTTCCTGATCCGCTACACCAACGCCCATCATCTGGTGATCGATGCACCCGGAGAGGCCGGGCACGGCCTGATCGCGCGCGATGCGGCCGGCCGCGAGCTGTGTTTCGATCGGGCTTCGGGCGCCCTCGCCGAGGCGAACGCGCCCGGGATCCGCCCGGCGTTGATCGGCACGTTCGCGCTGGCGGACGGGCGCCGCGCCCGACCGGCCTTCGGCCTGCTCGCCGAGCGCTATACCGACCCGCAGTATGCGCCCGAGGCGGTGGCCGCGCGCTGCGGCATCGAGGCGGGCGTGATCCGGCGCATCGCGGCGGAACTCGCCGAGGTCGCGTTCCATCAGCCGGTCGTGCTCGATCAGCCCTGGACGGACACGGCCGGGCGTCGTCACGCCACCATGACGGGCCGGCCGGTTGCGATCCATGCCATGCGCGGCGTCTCGGCGCACTCGAACGGGTTTCAGACCTGCCGCGCGATCCATGTGCTGCAGATGCTGCTCGGCGCCATCGACACCCCGGGATCCTGGCGCTACAAGTCGCCGTATCCGCAGCCGATCCCCGGCGGTCGGCCGCCCGGGCGCCCGCGCGTGCCCGGCGGGCCGCTCGATGCGCCGCCGCTCGGCTGCCCGCGCGGACCGCAGGACCTGCTGGTCGATCGCGCCGGTGAGCCGCTGCGGCTCGATCGGGCATTCTCCTGGGAGGCGCCGCTCGGCATTCATGGTCTGATGCACATGGCGATCGCGCGCGCGCACGAAGCCGGCCCCGAGCGGATCGACACGCTGTTGCTGTTCATGTCCAACATGGCATGGAACTCGGCGATGAACCCCGGGCAGAGCACGCGGATGCTGAGCGAGTGCGACGCGCAGGGCAACTACCGCATTCCCTTCGTGATCGTCGCCGACGCGTTTGCCTCGGAAACCGTCGCCTACGCCGATCTGGTGCTGCCGGATACGACCTATCTGGAGCGCTACGACTGCATCTCGCTGCTCGACCGGCCGATCGGCTCGGCGCACGGGCCGGCCGATGCGCTGCGGGTGCCGGTCATCCCGCTCGAGCGCGACGTGAGGCCGTTCCAGGACGTGCTGATCGAGCTCGCCGGCCGTCTCGGCCTGGCGGATTTCGCCGATGAGCACGGCCGGCCGCTGTACGCCTCGTACGCCGATTACATCGTGCGCCACGAGCGCCGCAGCGGCATCGGTCCCCTGGCCGGATTCCGGGGCGAGGATGGCCGCGGGATCGGCCGGGGTGCGCCGAACCCACGTCAGCTCGAGTGCTATGTGCGCAACGGCGGGTTCTGGCGCCATGAGCTGCCACCCGAGCAGCTGTACTTCAAGCACGCCAACCGGGCGTATCTCCGCGCTGCCCGGGCGATGGGCCTGATCGAGGATGACGCGCAGATCGTCCTGCAGCTGTACTGCGAGACGCTGCAGCGGTTCCGCCTGGCCGCCGAAGGCCACGGCGCGCAGCAGCCGCCGCAGCGGCTGCGAGCGCGCGTTGCACGCTACTTCGATCCGCTGCCCATCTGGTACGTGCCGCTCGAGGAAGCGATGACGGACCGCGCACGTTTCCCGCTGCATGCGATCACTCAGCGTCCCATGGCGATGTATCACTCCTGGGGATCGCACAACGCCTGGCTGCGGCAGGTGCTTCCGGAAAACCGGCTGTATCTGCACCAGGATCTGGCGGCGCGACTCGGCATCGATGACGAGGACTGGGTGTGGGTACG
>JAJYTX010000178.1 GCA_021792815.1 Pseudomonadota bacterium | reverse complement strand
GCCTGTGGGAAATCCCGCAGTCCTGCCGGGTCGTGCACCCGAAAGACTTTGAACTCCGGCTGGTTCACCAGGATATCGCAGGTCTCGGACACCACCCCGGCGACCGCGCCGACGGCGTTGCACACGGCCGCGTGCTCGGGTACGACCAGCCGCGCGCCGAGGCGGCGCGCCACTTCGGGATAGAACGCGCCAGCCGGGGCACCGATCGCGACCAGCGGATGTGACAGGCGCAGCTGCGCATCGACGAGTCTTGACAGCGACCGGCCCTCGACCACACGCTCGATCAGAATGCCGAGCGGCCCCCAGCGGCCCTCCCGCGATTGCACCCCGGGATCCTGCGCCAGCGCGCTTTCCAACACGCTGCGGGCGGCCTGCCGGATCACGAGCTCGAGGACGCGTTCGCTCACCCCCTCCGGTGAGTCCTTGTCCTTGCGTGCGCTCTCGTTGCGCTCCTCGGTGGCGAGGATCGCCGCGCCGAGTCGGGCGGCCCGGGCATCCCAGCCGCCCTGTCGGCCGAGGACGTGCAGCGCATCGCTGGGTGTGAAGCCCGCCATGCTCGCAAGCCCCCGGTCCACGAGCCGCCGCAGCGCTTCGACGCCCTGCGCGGTACGCGCGACCCCATCCAGCCCGCGCGGTGTGGCACTGAGCGCATCCCAGATCCGCCGCTCCAGACGATCCAGATTCGGCGCGGGATCGCGCCCCGGATTGCGATACGCGAACTGGCCCGCAAACGACGGCAAGCGCTCGGCGTCGGCGAGCGCGGCGAGTTCGGCCTTCACCTCGGGGAACTGATGGGCGAGCAGGCTCAGCGGCATCACCCTGCGCGGTCCGATCCGCAGGTGCGCCTCCCGATCGAGGCGCACCTCGCTGTCGCCACCGAGGCCGCAGGTATGCACGTCGACGGCTTCGACCATGGTCCGCCAGCCGCCGATCACCGCGCCGTCGGGGCGTACCGCCGGCCGCTCGTCGACGACGATCGCCACGTCGGTGGTCGTACCGCCCATGTCGGCAACCGTGAAGTCGGTGAGCCCGCTCAGAAAGGCCGCGCCCACCACGCTCGCCGCCGGTCCGGACAACACCGTTTCCACCGGATATTCCAGCGCGACCTGAGCTCTCATCAGAGTCCCATCGCCCTTCACGACCATCAGGGGAGCAGCGATCGCCTCACGCTCGAGCGCCTGGCCCAGGGCGTGGAGCAGATGCCGGATCTGCGGCACCAGGCGGGCATTGAGCGCGGCGGTCAGCGCGCGCTTCGGCGCATTCAACTGGGCACTGAGTTCGTGGCTGCAGGTCACGGGCTTGCCGCACAGGGCACGGATGCGTTCACGCACCCGCAGCTCGTGCTCGGGATTGCGCACGGAGAACTGCGCCGCGACGGCGAAGGCCTCGACCTGGGGCGCGAACTCGCGCACCGCCGCCTCCACCGCCGCCTCATCGAGCGGCTGATCCTCCCGCCCGGTCGGGTCGTGTCCGCCGCGCACGCGCGCCACCACCCCTCCCAGGCGGCTCTGAATTCCCGTCTGCTCGGTCATGCGCTCATTGAAGCCCACGAGGATCGCGCAGATCGGACTGAAGCGATTCTCGACGACCGCATTCGTTGCGAGTGTCGTCGAGACCGACACGAGGGAGACTCGCTGGCGCGCCCCTTCGGGCAGCGCATCGATCACCGAGCGCAGCGCGGCACCGAGACCTATGGACAAGTCCCAGTGCGTCGTGAGCGCCTTGGCGCTCGCCACCACCCGGCGTTCGCCATCGAGCGCCACCGCATCCGTGTAGGTGCCTCCGGTGTCGAGTCCGATCCAAAGCTCCGGGGACGCCATGGGGCTCTCGGTCATGATCGTGAGCAGCGCACGGGCGGGTTGCCTTGCGCTCAGGGTCCTGATGCGGGGATCGGTGGCTTGAGCGCGACCGCATCGATCAGCGCCGAGTGGCCCGCATGTCCCTTGCCTTCCTCGAGCACTGCCTCGTGCTCGTTCAGCAGCAGCCACCGGGCCTGCGGCAGCAGATCGCGCAGCATTTGCGAAGTATAGAGGTGATCGAGCCGGCCGGGCCCCCCGGTGCCGTACTCGAGCTGCCGGGGCGTATAGCCCTGCACCAGCAGCACTCCGCCGGGTCTGAGGGTGCGCCAGATGCCGCCGAACATCCGCTCACGCATCGTCGGACCGGCGAACTGCACGAAGATGGCGGCCACGGCATCGAAAGCCGACGGCGCCCAGGTCCAGGTATCGACGTCCCCGACGTGAAAATCAACCGATACGCGGCGCTCGGCCGCCCAGCGGCGCGCCTTATCGACCGCGACCGGCGACAGATCGAACGCGGTGACCCGGTGTCCCAGCTCCGCCAGGTGAATCGCGTTGCGGCCTTCGCCATCGGCCACGCTGAGTACCGCTGAGCCGCGTCGCAGACGACCGGCCTCGCGGCGCAGGAACGCGTTGGGTTGATCGCCGAACCACAGGCCCGGCGCGGTAAACCGCGCGTCCCACTGGGCACGCGCATCCTTGAATTCACCGCTGTCGTGAGCGCTCATAAGCTGTCCAAGGGTGGAAAAGGGTGGAGACGGCCGTCATCCGGCCGTCGGCCGCATCTATTGAAGCGGGCCGGCGCGCACGGGTCATTTGAGCCTAACGCCGAGCCCGTCGAATACCGAGACCTCCGTCGGAATGCCGGCCCGCACACTGGCGCCGACGGTGCAGAAGTCTTCGAACTGTGCCAGAACCCGCTCCAGATGCAGGAGCTTATCCGCGGCCGCGCCGAGACGGATCTCCACCTCGATGTGAAGCACCCGCAGCCGTCCGGCATCATTGCGGCCGATGTGCGCGCGCGCGGTAGTGGTGATGCCACCCGATGGGTTCTTGAACTTGGCAAGCGCAAAGTTCAGGCTGGAGCTCATGCAATTGGCGACCGCGGCCAGCAGCAAATGCGAGGGGGAAGGCCCGGCGGACTGGCCCAGCGGCGGCGGCTCGTCCGAGATCAGATGAGCCATGCCGTCCGCAAAGCGGATGTCGAACTGGTAGTCCCGTACCTGGTGCAGGGTGACGCTTGGGGGTTGCTCGGGCATGAGAGTCCTCAGGCAGCGTGATTCGGCCTCAGCATACCTGCCGCAGCGGCAGGCGTGGATCGCCGAATGTACCACCGGACGGATCCCGGCCCGGGCCGAGGACGAGCGGGCCGGCCGGGGCACGCTGCGACGTACCCCGCACCAGCCCGTCGGGGCTAGTGGATCAGCCCCTCGGCTTTCATGGCGGCCTGCACCGCCGGGCGCGCGGCGACGCGCTGCTGGAACGTCCGCAGGTTGGCGTACTGCGACAGATCCAGCTTCACGTATTCGGCCCAGCCCGTCACGGTAAACAGATAGGCATCCGCTACCGTGAAGGTGTCCCCGAACAGATACTTTCGTCCCTCGAGCTGCTGGTCGATCAATGCATAGCGGCGCAGCAGATACGCCTGCTGCTCGGCGCGCGTCTCCGCCGGGGTGTCCGGCCGGAACAGCGGCGAGTAACTTTTGTGCAGCTCCGAGTTGATGTATCCCAACATCTCCTCCAGACGGTAGCGGGCCAGAGTCCCCGCGGGTGGCGCCAGACCCGACTGGGGCTTGAGGTCGGCCAGATACTGGACGATCGCCGGGCCTTCGGTGAGGATCTCTCCACTGTCGAGCTGGAGCGCCGGCACGTAGCCCTTCGGATTCACGCTCAGGAAATCACCGGCCGTGGCGATCGTCTGGGTCATCAGGTCGACCTTCTGCAGCTGCAGATCGATCCCGGCCTCACGGGCCACGATATGGGGCGACAGCGAGCACGCGCCGCTCGCGTAAAACAATTTCATGTCGGTCCTCCTGTGAACAGATGCGAAGCGGCCAGAAGCTACCAGCCGTACTTACTCTTGTATAGCATCTTACTTTCCGTAATCAAAAAAATCCGCTAACCTCCCGGTAAGGAATCGCCTGTGCCGCACAAGGTCCGCAAAAGCAAAGCCCCGCCTCCGCCCGACGGCTGTCCCATGGGCACGTGCATGCGGCTGCTGGGCGGGGCGTGGACCACCAGTGTCATCTGGCAACTGTCCGGCGGGCCGCGCCGTTTCGGCGAACTCTGCCGGGACATTCACGGCATTTCCCCCAAGATGCTGGCCGTGCGGCTGCGGGAGCTGGAGGCGAAGCGCGTCGTGATCCGCGAGGTTGCGCCCACCTCCCCGCCGTCGGTGGAATACGCGCTCTCGCAACTTGGCCGCGAGCTCATTCCCATCATCGACACGATCGTGAAAGTGGGGACCCGCCTGCTGCAGGAGGCCGGAGCCGCCGCTCCGCCCGCGCCACAACACCGCGCGCCGTACCGCATGAGCCGCGCCCGGCGCGCGTAGTCCAACCGCCCTTCGAGCGCCTGCGGACACCCGGACAGGGGACCGTCCGCGGCCGTCGCGTTGCGTGGCTCGCCTCCCTCGGCGCCCGGACCGCAGGGCACCGGGCGCGCGACGGCTGCCACGCGCCCCGCTACCGCTCAGCTCTCCCGGTGCGCGCGCGGATCGCGCGCTCTGTGCAGGGCATCGAACAGGCCAGCCGCCCCGCCGGCCAGTGACCCGACGATCTGTCCGGCCGTGGTCAAGGTTCCCACGGCACCGAAGATCGGCAGCACGGTGAGCAGAGCGACGCCGGCGGCGGCCCCGAAAGTGACGTTCTTCAGCAGATCCACGAGTTTCATCGCGTGCCCTGCCCCAAGGCGCGGGAAGGGAATCATTCTAGGCCCGGGCGCAACGGTCGTGGCAACCGGATCACGCCGCGGCGGCCGGAATCGCGCCAGCGCTGGCGCGCCGGGGCGCTGCAGCCGCTCAGCCCGGCAGTCCGCGGCTGCGGATGTACAGATACAGGTACTTTCGCCGTACGTAGTTGGACTCCACCAGCGCGAATACCATGCCGCGCCAGCCATCGAGAAAGCCCAGCCGCAGCAGGTAGCCGCGCAGGAACCTCCAGGTCGGATTGAACAGCACCTTGCCGATTCCGCAGCGCTTGCCGCGCGCATGCAGCGCCGCGGCCATCAACTCCGCGTAGCGCTGCATGCGCAGGTGATGATCGGCAAGGCTGCGGTAAGGGAAATGCTCGAGGCGGCCGGACAGCCGGCAGACCCGCCCCTCGACCCGGGTGGTCTCGTGGATCTCCTCGCCGGTCCAGCCGCCGCAACGCCGGTCGAACAGACGCACCAGCCGCTCCGGATAGGCGTTGCCGTGGCGCAGAAAGCGACCGAAGTACTCGGTGATGCGCGGGATCGACCAGCCGACGAAGCCCTCGAAGCCGCGTTCGCGCAACCGCTCGATCTGCTCGCGCAGCCGCCCGCTCACCCGTTCGTCGGCGTCCAGACACAGCACCCAGTCGTTGCTCGCCGCCTCCACCGCGAACTGTTTCTGCGAGCGGAACCCCGGCCAATCGCGCTCGATGACCCGTGCACCGAGCGCCGCGGCCCGTTCGCGGGTGTCGTCGGTGGAATGCGAGTCGACCACGATGAGCTCATCGCAGAAGCCGACCGAGCGCAGGCACGCCTCGATGCGACCGGCCTCGTTGAAGGTGATGATGCAGGCCGACAGGCCGCAACGATCCCGTCGTGAAGTCAGGGACTGGCTCATGCTCAATGCGCCGCTAAGCGAACAGCCGGTCGGCGACGAACGGGTTGGTACGGCGTTCGGCGCCGAAAGTCGACGCCGGTCCGTGGCCGGGGAAAAAACGCACGTCGTCACCGAGAGGGAATAACTTCTCGCGGATGGAGCGGATCAGGGCGGCGTGATCGCCGCGAGGGAAATCGGTGCGTCCGATCGAGCCTGCGAACAGCACATCCCCCACCCACGCGCAGCGCTGTCCTCGATGGAAGAACACCACGTGTCCCGGAGTGTGGCCGGGGCAGTGCAGAACTTCGAGCGTCTCATCGCCGACCGTGACGCGGTCGCCATCCTCGAGCCATCGGTCAGGCTCGAATCGCTCCGCCGGCGGAAAGCCGAACTGCGCCGCCTGCACCGGCAGCGCCTCGATCCAGAACCGATCCTCGCGCTGCGGGCCTTCCACCCGCAGACCCCGCTCACGCGCGAGCTGCGCGGTCGCCGCGCAGTGATCGAGGTGCGCATGGGTCAACAGGATTTTGCCCAAAACCAGATCGCGCCGATCCGCCTCGCCCAACACACGGTCCAGGTCACCGCCCGGGTCGATGACCGCCGCATGCCCCTGCTCGTCCCACACGAGGGAGCAGTTCTGTTCAAACGGGGTGACCGGAATGACGAGCGAGTGCATCACGAACCTCAGGTCAGCAGCCGCGTGATCCGCTCGGCCACCTCGCCAGGCGCCTCATCGCGGGCGGTGACCGCACAGCTTTTGCCCCGACGTGG
>JAJYTX010000177.1 GCA_021792815.1 Pseudomonadota bacterium | reverse complement strand
AGCTGGTCGCGCTGCTCATGGGCGGGGTATTCGTGCTCGAGACGGCCTCGGTCATCCTGCAGGTCGCATCCTTCAAGCTCACCGGCCGGCGCATCTTCCGCATGGCGCCGATCCATCATCACTTCGAACTCAAAGGCTGGGCCGAACCGAAGGTCATCGTGCGGTTCTGGATCATTTCACTGATCCTGGTGCTGGCGGGACTGGCGACGCTGAAGTTGCGATGAGCACCACCGGCCGCAAACCCTCTGCCTGCGTGATCGCCGGTCTCGGACGCAGCGGATTTTCGTGTGCGCGCTATCTGCGCGAGCACGGCTGGCGGCTGGCGGTCACCGACACGCGGGCGGACCCGCCGCAGCTCGAGCAACTGCGCCGGCTCGATCCCGGCATCCCGGTGCGCACCGGCAGGCTCGATACCGCCCTGCTCGATGAGGCGGTGTGCGTCATCGCCTCGCCCGGCCTGCCGCTCGATCATCCCTTCTTCGTGGAAGCGCGCCGCCGCGGCATCGAGATCTTCGGCGACATCGAGCTGTTTGCGCGCGCGGCCGACGCGCCGGCCGCGGGGATTACCGGCACCAACGGCAAGAGCACCGTCACGACGCTCGTCGGGCGCATGGCGGCGCGCGCCGGGATCGACGTCCGGGTGGGCGGGAACCTGGGCCAGCCGGCGCTCGATCTGCTCGCCCGCGCGGAGTCTCCCGGGTTGTACGTGCTCGAACTCTCGAGTTTCCAGCTGGAAACGACTCAGTCGCTCGATCTGAAGGCCGCGGCCGTGCTCAACGTCAGCCCGGATCATCTCGACCGGTACCCGACGCTCGAGGCCTATGCGCTCGCGAAGGCGCGGATCTTCGAGCGCTGCGATACCGCCGTGGTCAATCTGGATGATCCGCTCGTCGCACGCATGCCGGGTGTCGGACAGCGTGTGCTCGGCTTCTCGCTGCGGGGCGCCGCCGGAGCCGATTACACCGTGGAGGATCGCGCCGGCCCGTGGCTGATGCGCCGTGCAGAGCCGCTGCTGCCGCTGTCGGCCCTGCGGATTCGGGGCCTGCACAACGCGGCCAACGCGCTGGCGGCGCTGGCGCTCGGCGAAGCACTCGATGTGCCGCTCGCGGCCATGTGCGCCGAGCTGAAGGAGTTCCCGGGGCTGGCGCACCGCACCGAGTGGATCGCCGAGATCGCCGCTGTCACCTATGTGGATGACTCCAAGGGAACCAACGTCGGGGCGACGCTGGCCGCCGTGAACGGCATGCAGGGGCCGCTGGTGCTCATCGCCGGCGGCGAAGGCAAGAATCAGGACTTCAGGCCGCTTGCGCAGGCCTTTCGCGGCAAGGTGCGCCACCTGGTGCTGATCGGCCGCGATGCGCCGCGCCTCGCCGAGGCTCTGCAGGGTGTCTGTCCGATCTCGCGCTGCGAGACGATGCAGGACGCCGTGACGGCGGCGGCCCGGGCGGCGAGCCCGGGCGACACGGTGCTGCTCTCACCGGCCTGTGCGAGCCTCGACATGTTCCGCGACTATGCGCACCGGGGTGAGGTGTTCGCCCGGGCCGTCAGGGAGCTGGGCCCGTGAGCCCGCGCACGCCGATGTCGTTCGCGCGCTCGAGCGTCCGCTCGCGCACCCTGCACATCGACATGGTGACCTTGACGCTGACCCTGGCGATCCTGCTGTTCGGCCTGGTGATGGTCACCTCGGCATCCATCTCGATCGCCGGACGGTACGCCGGCAATCCGTTCTATTTCCTCGAACACCAGCTGGTTGCCGCGGCGATCGGCGTCGCCGGCGGGGTGTTCGTGTTCTGCTTCAGGTGCGAGCGCCTCGAGCGTCTCTCGTCCTGGCTGCTGCTCGGGGCCATCGTGCTGCTGCTCGCGGTGCTGGTGCCGGGACTCGGCGTGCGGGTGAACGGCGGGCGGCGCTGGCTGCATCTGGCCGGATTCAGCTTCCAGGTCTCGGAGCTGGCGCGCGTGCTGGTGCTCACGTACATCGCGAGTTATGCCGCCCGGCACCAGCAGGAGCTGCGCGAGACCTTCACCGGGTTGGTCAAGCCGCTGGTGCTCCTGGCGCTGATCGCCGCGCTGCTGCTGTTGGAACCGGACTTCGGCGCCGCGGTGGTGTTGTTCGCCGCCGGCTTCGGCATGCTGTTTCTCGCCGGCGCCCGCCTGCGCTACGTGCTCGCCATCACCGTGGTGGCGGCCGGAGCCTTCGGAGTGTTGGCCGTGACCTCCGCCTACCGGCTGCGGCGCATCACCGGCTTTCTCGACCCCTGGGCCTCGCCCTATGGGAGCGGTTTCCAGCTCACCCAGTCGTTGATCGCGATCGGCCGCGGCAAGTGGTTCGGAGTCGGTCTCGGCAACAGCGTGCAGAAGCTGTTCTATCTGCCCGAGGCCGACACCGACTTTCTGTTCGCGGTGCTCGCCGAAGAGCTCGGCCTTGCCGGCGTGCTCGCCACCATCGCGCTGTTCGTCGCGCTCATCTGGCGCGCGTTTCAGATCGCACAGATGGCTGCCCGCGCCGAGCTGATGTTCCACCAGCTGCTCGCCGCGGGCTTCGGTCTGTGGGTCGGCATGCAGGCGTTCATCAACATCGGGGTCAACATGGGGGTGTTGCCGACCAAGGGCCTGACGCTGCCGCTGATGAGCTACGGCCGCTCCAGCGTGATCGTGACGTTGATCTGGGTGGGATTGCTGCTCAGGATCTACCACGAGACGGTATCCGAGGGCCGGGCGGCGACCGCAGTGCGGCACGAGGCGGCCGCGTGAACCGGCCGGTGCTCATCATGGCGGGCGGAACCGGCGGACACGTGTTCCCGGCGCTGGCCCTCGCCCGCCGGCTGCGCGAGCAGTCCGTGGAAGTGATCTGGCTCGGCACGCGCCGCGGCATCGAGGCGCGTCTGGTTCCGGCCGAGGGGATCGCCATCGAGTGGTTGTCGGTCGGCGGACTGCGGGGCAAGGGTCTCTCGACGCGGCTCGCCGCCCCGTGGCGCCTCACGGTGGCCCTCTGGCAGGCGCTGCGTGTCATGTGGCGGCGCCGCCCGTCGGTGGTCGTGGGGCTCGGTGGTTTCGTCACCGGACCAGGGGGCGTTGCCGCGTGGCTGACCCGCCGGCCGCTGCTGATCCACGAGCAGAACGCGATCGCCGGCTTCACCAATCGTTGCCTGGCCTACCTGGCTCGGGAAGTGCTGGAGGCGTTTCCCGGCAGCTTCCGCCCCGGCGTGCGTACCCGGGCGATCGGCAATCCCGTGCGCCGCGAGATCGCCGCTCTGCCGGCGCCGGCCGAGCGCCTCGCGCGGCGCCGCGGCGCCGTGCGGCTGCTGGTCATCGGCGGCAGCCAGGGCGCCGTGCGGCTCAACACCGTGGTGCCTTACGCCCTGGCGCGGCTCGACGGCAATCGTTTCGAAGTGCGTCACCAGGCCGGTGAGCGTTGGTGTGAGGCGTGCCGGCAGAGCTACGCCGATGCGGGCGTCGCCGCCGATGTCAGGCCGTTCATCGACGATATGGCAGAAGCGTATGCCTGGGCCGACCTTGCGATCTGCCGTTCGGGCGCGCTCACCGTTTCGGAGCTCGCCTCGGCCGGGCTCGGCGCGGTGCTGGTGCCTTTCCCGGCCGCCGTGGACGATCACCAGACCTACAATGCCCGCCACCTGGTGCGCGCCGGCGCGGCGGTGCTGATCGCGGACCGGGAACTGACCGCGCAGCGGCTTGCCGCCGAGCTCGAGCGGCTGAGCGCCGAGCGCGCCGTGCTGCTCGCCATGGCGGAGCATGCCCGGTCGCTCGCGAAACCCGATGCGACCGAACAGCTGGCCGCGGCCTGCCTCGGCCTCTCGCGGAGGGCGGCATGAGCGGTTGCGGATCTCTCGATCGGCGCGGCCCCTCGGGGCTCGAGCGCATGCGTCGCATCCACACCATCCACTTCGTCGGCATCGGCGGCAGCGGCATGAGCGGCATCGCCGAGGTGCTGCTGAACCTCGGCTACCGCGTGCAGGGCTCCGATCTGAGGATGAGCCCGGTGATCGAGCGGCTCGCGCGGCTCGGCGCCACGGTGCGGAT
The DNA here is from genome assembly GCA_021792815.1 of Pseudomonadota bacterium. The sequence goes on along the minus strand of JAJYTX010000177.1, from coordinate 2,343 downwards.
CGGCCACGATGCCCGGCATATCGCCGACGCCGATGTGCTGGTCGTCTCCGGCGCCGTTGCCGCGGGCAACCCGGAAGTCGCCGCCGCGCTCGAGCGGCGGGTGCCGGTGGTCTCACGGGCGGAGATGCTCGGCGAGCTGATGCGCTTCCGCCATGCCATCGCGGTCGCCGGCACCCACGGCAAGACCACCACCACCAGCCTCGTGGCCAGCATCCTGGCCGAGGGCGGTGAGGATCCGACTTTCGTGATCGGCGGCCGGCTGAAGAGCGCCGGCAGCCATGCTCGCCTCGGCTCGGGCCGCTACCTGGTGGCGGAAGCCGACGAGAGCGACGCCTCGTTCCTGCACCTGCAGCCACTGATCTCCGTGGTCACCAACATCGACAACGACCACCTCGGCACCCATGGCGGCGATTTCGAACGGCTCAAGGAAAGCTTCATCGATTTCCTGCACAACCTGCCGTTCTACGGGCTGGCGGTGCTGTGTCTGGACAACGAGCATGTGCGTGCCATCCTGCCGCGCGTCGGCAGGCCGGTGCTGACCTATGGCCTGAGCGAGGACGCCGACGTGCGCGCCAGCAACGTGCGCCGCCTCGGCCTGCAGAGCCGCTTCTCGGTGGCCCGCCCGGGGAAGGAGCCGATCGAGGTGAGCGTGAACCTGCCGGGCGTGCACAATGTGTTGAATTCCCTGGCGGCGATTGCCGTCGCCACGGAGCTCGGCATCGACGATGCAGCCATCGGCCGCGCGCTTGCCGGCTTCCAGGGGATCGACCGGCGGCTGCAGCACGTGGCGGACATCAAGACCGCCGCCGGCACGGTGACCGTCATTGACGACTACGGCCATCATCCGACCGAAGTGGCAGCGACACTGGAGGCGCTGCGCCAGGGCTATCCGGGACGGCGGATCGTGCTCGCCTTCCAGCCCCACCGCTACAGCCGTACCCACGATCTGATCGATGACTTTGGCAAGGTCCTCTCCGGTGTCGATGTCCTGCTGGTGACGGAGGTCTACGCGGCCGGCGAGGCGCCGATCGCCGGCGCCGACGGTCGCGCGATCTGCCGCGCCGTGCGCAGCCGCGGACGGGTCGAGCCGCTGTTCGTCGAGCGGGTCGAGGAGCTCGCCGAATCCCTCAAGGGCGTGATTCGTGACGGCGATCTGATCGTCACCATGGGCGCGGGCAACATCAGCGCGGTCGCGCACGGCCTCGCCGCGCGATTCGCCTGTCTGAGCCCGCCGCGGAGCGCGCCATGACCGTCCCGGTCGCCGAGCGGTTCCTGCCGCGTATCCGGCGCGATGAGCCGATGAGCCGTCACACCTCCTGGCACGTCGGGGGGCCCGCGGAGATCTTTTTCACGCCGGCCGATCGCGCCGAGCTTGCCGCGTTCCTGCGCAGCCTGCCGGCCGGGATTCCGCTTTACTGGGTGGGGCTCGGCAGCAACCTGCTGGTGCGTGACGGCGGTATCCGCGGCGTGGTCATCAGCACCCAGGGCACGCTCGATCGGCTGGACCGGCGCAGCGAAACCAGCGTGTACGGTGAGGCCGGCACCGCGTGCGCGCGCCTCGCCAGGCAGTGCATCCGCTGGGGCCTCGGGCCCGCGGAGTTCTTCGCCGGTATCCCCGGCACGCTCGGTGGCGCTCTCGCGATGAACGCCGGGGCCTTCGGCGGCGAAACCTGGCGACACGTGATCGAGGTCGAGACCCTCGATCGGGAAGGACGCGAGCACCGGCGGGCGGCGGGTGAATATCGTGTCGGCTATCGGCATGTCGAGCCTCCGCAGGCGCAGGAATGGTTCGTTGCCGCCACGCTGAGCTTCGAGAAGCGTCCCGCCGGGCACGACAGCGAGGTCAACGAACTGCTGGCGCGGCGCCGCGCGTCGCAGCCGATCGGCGAGTGGAGCTGCGGCTCGGTGTTCACCAACCCGCCCGGAGATCACGCGGCGCGGCTGATCGAGGCGGCCGGACTGAAGGGGCTGACGATCGGCGGCGCATCGGTCTCGGGCAAGCACGCGAACTTCATCATCAATCACGGCACCGCGACGGCCGCCGACATCGAAACGCTGATGCTGAAGGTGCGTGAGTCGGTCGAGCGGGCCCATGGAGTGAGGCTCGATCCCGAGGTGCGCATCGTGGGGGAGGCGGCCTGATGCGGTTGCAGTACGATCCGGTCTGGGCGAGACGCGCGAATCGCGCGGAGGAATTCGGACGGGTCGCGGTGCTTGCCGGCGGTGACTCGAGCGAGCGGGAGATCTCGTTGCTCTCGGGCCACGCGGTGCTCGCTGCGCTCAGGCGCCGCGGTGTCGATGCCGAGGGGTTCGATCCGCGCGAGCGTCCGCTCGGCGAGCTCA
>JAJYTX010000176.1 GCA_021792815.1 Pseudomonadota bacterium | reverse complement strand
GCATGGCACTGGTAGCAGGTCTGGTTGACGGTGAACTGCTTCAGCTGGTAGGGCCCGTGACCGCCCATCGGATTGTGGCAGTCCGAGCACACCACCTTGCCCTCGCGGATGGGGTGATGCGAGTACTCGAAGCTCATCGCGCGCACATCCTGGTGGCAGCTGAAGCACACCTTCGGCTGGGTGGTGCGCACCAGCACCGGATCCTTCAGCGCGTGCACCGTATGACAGGAGGCGCAGGCGAGCTGCGCCGTCTGGTGCGGACTGCCCATCCAGTTGATCGGCATGTCGCCCTGGTGGCAGGCCTGACAGGCCTTGTTCTGCGCTGCCACCGGCGAGGCGTCCACCCCGACGTTGATCTTCGGCTTCTTGAACAGCACCGGCGGCAGTATCAGCTTGCCATCGACCATTTTCAGCTCGGCGTGATAGCCGCTCGGCCCATGGCACGACTCGCAGCCGTGTTGTCCGAGCGGCGTCGCCGGGTCGGAAGCGACACCCATGGGTGTCTTCAGGATATCGTTGACCGGCGGCGAGTTGTGGCAGGTGAGACAGGTCTGTGCGCCGTTGGGGGCGTAAGGCTGACTGTCGCGCATCTGCTGATAGGCCGCTCCCGCGCTGTCCGCGCCCGGGGTGCCCGCGGACCCGGCCGAGGCGCTGCCGACCGCGCCGATTCCGACCAGGAACGACAGTCCGAATACGATCCTGACGGCGCCGCGCAGCGCCGTGCCGCGCCAGGCAGAGCCGGCACTCGCCGTCTGCGCGCTACGCCACGTCCCGCAGGCAGACGGCCGTTTGACGATGTTACCGCATCGACGGAATACGCTTCGCCACATCTCAGTGCCCCTTGACGCATCGCCGGTAAGTAGGTTCGCTGTGCAGGAACGTCATGACAGCCATGAGCGATCCGGCTTGCCGATGCTGATTGTTGCCGGAATGGTGCAGCTGGCGCGCAACACGATGACCATGACGTCCTCCCAGAACGGCTCTCGATTTGACACCGGGGGCGACGGTATCCAGACGAAATTGGCCTTTCCATCGGTGAAAATGCGTACCTCGCGATGTGTCTGAAAGGACGTTCGGTGCGCGAGAGCAAAACGAGAATTCTTCCGCCGGAAAACGCTGAGATTTGTCTCGAAATCCGTTCGTGTCGGGCCAGGTCTCGGGCAAGGTTCACGGGACACTCGCGCGCCCGTTCCCGTTGCAACAGTTGGCGCCGCAAAATGACCGCGGCGATCTGTCTGCACCATTATCTTTCAGCCGGCCCGCCGCCCGGGTCATCGGACGCTCACTGCCGCCGGACCGTCTACCGCGCCTGATGATAAACAAACAGTAAACGCTGGGTCAGTGCGGCACACTGCTGCGCCGGCGGCCGCTGCCGACACGGGGTCGTTGCGGGCGCGGCACCGCAGCAGTGCACGCGCCGACTGTGGCAGTGATGGCCTCGCCGCAGCCAGGCACACGGATGACTGCGATGCACACCGCCCATGAGCTGCGCGCCGCCAACGGCATCAGCCGTGCTCGCCCGTTGCGGTTTGTCATGCAATGCCGTGCTCACCTATCCGGATACGTAGTTTCCCTGAAGCCCATCCCGACGTTCCGACGGCAATTGGCGGCGCCATCGGCGGATTTGCCCTCCGTGGCTGGTTCAAACCGGGCCGGTGCGCCGCCCGCCGTCAATGGCGGTCGTGTATGCGCGGGCTCCGCAGGGATGGGCGCGTCGTTTCGTGGCGGTCTGCCCTGCTCCGGTTCACCGTGAGTCGCAGCCGGGCGAGCGGTGCGCCGGCTCTGCGAAGCGCGGCTTTCCAACTTCCGGCTCCAGTGGGCAGGCCGGTCGCGGGCGTGTCGGCCCGCACGCATCGAGCCGCATGCATCGGCCGTCGGCAGCAGCGTGCGCCTGCATCAATTCGAGAACGAAACGAGAAACTTCGCGCGAGAAACGTCGGAGAATTTTTTAATATTCGATGTTTCTTATGGATGTCCGCAGATCGCGCCTGCCACGTTGCGCGTCGGCCAGATGTTATAAGAGTATTCCCCGATGCGGCATGCCGACGACGACGTCTATCATGCGGTCGTGCGAAGGAAGTCAGCCTGAAATTTTCCACCCAGATAGCGCAGCGGAAAAATATGATGATTGATCAAGAGCAATTCGAGACAGGCCGTTCTGGAATTCCTCGGTTCGCGCTGCGCAATAAGAAGGAATCGAGAAATTTCCGTGCGACATTGAACGCAGCGTGCTCCATGTTGTTTCATGAGCCGGGGCGGACGACTGATACACGCGATGACGACTCGACCCAACTATCGGGAGATACTCCATGAGAAAGTCAACGTTGGCGCTCTGCGCCGCGGTGTTCGGATCCCTGGTTGCAGGTTACGCGTCCGCCGGGAACGCCGGACAGGCGATCTACGCGGCGCACTGCAGCGCCTGTCACGGCAATGACGGCAAGGGCGCGATGCCCGGAATTCCGGACTTCACGCTCAAGGGTGGCGTGCTCAGTCAGTCGGACACCGTGCTTCTGCAGCGCATCGAGAACGGCTACCAGAGCCCGGGCTCGCCGATGGCGATGCCTCCGAAGGGCGGCGATGCGTCGCTCACCGACGCGCAGATCAAGCAGGTGCTGGCCTATCTGCACAGCCAGTTCGGGGCGTAACGCACCGACTGGAGGCCGGCATGACCAACGCGGGCGAGCAGTCGTTGGCAAAGCGTTCGGTAAGCGACCCGCTTCCGTACACCTCGGCTGGTACTGCTGCGGTCCGTCGCGTCGCCGAGGGCGCCTGGCAGCGCGTCGCTCGATACCTTCTTGCGGGAACAGCGGCTGGAGTCCGGCCCGGCCGGGCTGGCCATCAGGCCGTCACGCACCGGACTCCGGCCGGCGACTGCATTGCCTGGCATGCCGGCGCCACCGCCAGGACGCCGGCCGCAGCCGGCCTGCCGACGTACGACGGCGTGAGCGCCATCACCTCGGCGAACACCGTCGCCGCGATCGCGGCGACGGCCGCGGAAACAATCATTTCTCCGTATCGGATGTGGCTCGGGAGAGGCCCGCGGATGGCCTGTCTTTCGAGAGCCGAACGGCAATAGAACGGGAGACGATGTCATGAAAAGGCAACGTGCTTATGTCTCGGCGGCCATGCCGGCCGTGGCTGCTCTTCTGGTATCGGGCGCCGTCGGCGCACAGAACGGACTGGATCGGGTCGCTGGCGCATACGAGATCTATGTCGGAATCACCCCGGCGGCCGTCATTGCCCGGAATTACGCGCCCGGCAGCTCCGAGCGCTCGATGCATGGCGGGGTTCCCTCCAACCCGAGTGACCAGCACGTGATGATCGCGGTGTTCAACCGCGATACGGGTCAGCGGGTCGGCAATGCCACCGTGACGGCGAAGGTGTGGTCCACCGACGGTCGGTCCGTGCCGGTGCAACGCAAGCCGCTGCAGTCGATGTCCATTGCCGGCAGTGTCACCTACGGCAATTATTTCTTCATGCCCTCCTCTGGCAGGTACGACGTGCGGCTGTCGATATCGGTGCCCGGTCTGCCGCACACCGCCACGACGTTTACCTACGCCGTCGCGGGCACCTGAGCCGCGCAGCGGTTTACGGCCGGCCAGCGGGAGAGTGTGGCGGCATCCGCTCCGGGTTCGGGACGGACGCGATTTCTCCCCGACCGGCACTCGATGCGTCCAGGTGGACTCAATGTGAGGTGCGCCATGGGTCAATTCACGGTTCGATACCCCGGCATCGCGTCTGCCGGCCTGGTCCCCGGCGGATGCGCGCACGCAGGCGCCGTCACCCGTGAGGAGAAGCCCGTGACGGGCCTGACGCTCGCTGCGCTCGATATTCACCTCATGCCCGCCATGCGCATGGTCGCTGTATGCCGTCATGAGGTTTCCGATTGATTCGGGGTGACGCCCTCCGCAAGCCCATCCTCCGCCGGGCCCGGGGGGCGTTACCAGGGAGTCAGGACGCAACAACCGTATCAGGCACCGGAGGGCTTCACCTTGAGTTCGAGTCGCAATGTGCTGATCGTGGAGGACGAGCCGGAGGTGGCTGGCGCTCTCAAGCATCAGCTGGAGGCTCTCTCCTGCAGTGTCGAGGTGGCCTTGGCGGGCGATACCGGCCTGAACCTGGCGCAGTCGAAGCCCTTCGATCTCATTCTTCTGGACATCATGCTGCCGGGGCTGGACGGACTCGAGGTGTGTCGCCGGCTGAGGGCCCACCGGGCCTACACCCCGGTGCTGATGCTGAGTGCCCGGGCAAGCGAAGTCGACAAGGTGCTCGGACTGGAGATGGGCGCCGATGACTACATGACCAAGCCGTTCAGTGCGGCGGAGCTGATGGCGCGGGTCAAGGCGATTTTTCGCCGCGTGGATGCCTTGTCCGAGCAGGCCGGGAACCTCGGAGAGGTCCTGCGGATCTGCGAGGATCTCAGCATCGATCCGCGCCAACGCGAGGTGACCGTGCGCGGCAGACCGGTGGCGTTGACGCACAAGGAGTACGATCTGCTGCTGCTGCTGGCCCGCAACCCCGGGCGCGTGTATTCGCGTGCCGAGTTGTTCGATGCCGTGTGGGGCTACACGCACGACGGTTACGATCACGCGGTGCAGTGTCACATCAATCGCCTGCGCGCCAAGATCGAGCGCGACCCAGCGAAGCCGCGGCTGCTGCGGACCGTGTGGGGGGTCGGCTACAAGTTCTCGCCCGGCGCCTGACCGCGGGGATCGGCATTCATGAGCCCGCAGCGTCGCACTGGATGTCAACAGATCGGCCGGCCGGCCGGGGAGAGTCCGGCGCGGCTGTTGACGCGTTACCTCCTCCGGGCGCGCGGAGCGGTTGCTCGGGCTGCCGCGGCCGGCGGGCGGTGCAGGCCGTTCGGCCCGGCCCCACATCGATACAAGCCGCAATTTGATTCGTGGGTCAGCCGATGGTCCAATTTCAACTCGGAGGCGGATGATGACGGTGCGCGCGGCCTGCGCGCATCTGCCGGGACGCACCGGTTGTCCGACACAAGGTGAGCAGCAAGCATCTGAGGCAGGTTCATATCGCGTCGGGCAGGCAACCTTGCCTGGCGCTGCCCCTGCGACAGACGACCCGCCGCCGGCTGCGGCCGACGGAGGTCTGTGCGGATCAGGAGGTCATGCTCGATGCGCGTTCCGCGCGTGCCGTCTCCAGCGCGGCCGGACCGCAACCGAATCTGCGCACGGTGCTCGATTTTCTCAATCTCGCGGTGCACGATCTGACGCAGCCGGTACAGGCGCTTGAGCTTGCGCTCGCACAGATCGAGCGCAAGAGCGCGGCCGCGGGCACCGCCGCGGAGCTGGTTACGGCCCGTGGCTCCGTCGAGCGCATGCGCGAGCTGCTGCGGATGCTGCTCGAGATCTGCCGCATCGAGTCGGGCACGGTCCGTGTCGATGAGCAGCCCGTGCGGATCTCGGAGATGTTCGGGTATCTCGAGCGGCAATTCGGCCCGGTGGCCAGAGCCAAGGGCCTGGCCTTCACCTGCGGGCGCGCCGACCAGGTCATCGAGACCGATGCGACCTTTCTGCGCAGCCTGTTGGCGAATCTGGTCAGCAATGCGATTCGTTACACGCGCTCGGGCGAGGTGCGGCTGCGCGTGCAGCGGCGCGCGCAGGGGTCGTTACGCCTGGAGGTGTCCGACACCGGCATCGGCATCGCGCGCGGCGAGCTCGAGCGGATCTTCGAGGACTTCCGCCGCCTCGATCCGGCCCGTCGCGTGGCAGCCGAGGGCTTCGGACTCGGGCTCGGCATCGTGCGACGGGTGTCGCGCATGTTGGGCCTGCCGGTCACGGTCCGATCCCGCCTCGGGCGGGGTTCGACATTCTGTGTCGAAATTGCTGCGGGCAAGGTGCTCGCGGTCTGCTGATCCGCCCGGAGGGACGCGCGGGCGCTGGCACGGGGCGGGCATACCGCACGCGACGCGGCCCACCGGGGGCTGATGCGTTGCGCTATTGCGGAGCGGCCCCCGCTTCGGCCTACACTCCCGGCATGTCCGGTCCGGCTGCAAACCCGCCTCGCCATCACCGCTCGCTGCGCCTGCAGGCCGGCCAGGCGCTGAGCCGCGCCGCCGGCGCGCCGCTCGTCGGCGGCAACCGCGTTCAGCTGCTGATCGACGGCCGGGCACATTTCGAAGCCTGGGCGGAGCTGATCGAGTCGGCGCGCCAGTATGTGCTGCTCGAGAACTACATCATCGCCGATGATGCGGTGGGGCGACGGTTCCGCGACCTGCTGGTGGCCAAGGCCCACGCGGGCGTGCAGGTGGCCCTGATTCACGACTGGTTCGGAACATTGGGCAACGCGCATCGCGCATTCTTCGCCCCGCTGCGCACCGCCGGCGCGGCGGTGCGCGCATTCAATCCGCCGCGCGTGGAAAGCC
>JAJYTX010000175.1 GCA_021792815.1 Pseudomonadota bacterium | reverse complement strand
TGGGACGGGCACCACGGCAGACCACGTACGCGAAAACCGATTCGCCCTTGATGTCGTGCGGTTTGCCGACCACGGCCGCCTCCGCGACCCGCGGATGCGAGACCAGCGCCGACTCGATCTCCATGGTCCCCAGGCGGTGGCCCGAGACATTCAGCACATCGTCGATGCGCCCCATGATCCAGAAATACCCGTCCTCGTCCCGGTGGGCGCTGTCTCCCGCGACGTAGTACCGGTTGTTGAATTTGCCCCAGTAGGTGGCGCGATAGCGCTCGTTGTCGCCCCAGAGGGTGCGCAGCATCGCCGGCCAGGGCTTCTTGATCACCAGGTAGCCGCCCGTGTGCGTGCCGCTCACGGTCTCGCCGCGATCATCAACGATATCCGCTTCGATGCCGGGCAGCGGCAGCGTGCACGAGCCGGGCTTGGTCGCGGCCACCCCGGGAAGGGGCGAGATCAGGATGGCGCCGGTCTCGGTCTGCCACCAGGTATCGACGATGGGGCAGCGGCCGCCGCCGACCACGCGGTGATACCACATCCACGCCTCGGGGTTGATGGGCTCGCCGACGCTGCCGAGCAGGCGCAATCTCGACAGATCGTAGCCGCGGGGCACCTCATCGCCGAGCTTCATCAGCGCTCGAATCGCGGTCGGCGCGGTGTAGAACACGCTGACGCGGTGATCCTGACAGATCTTCCAGAAACGTCCGCCGTCGGGAAACGTCGGCGAGCCCTCGTACATCAGCACGGTCGCCCCGAGCGCGAGCGGCCCGTAGGCAACATAGCTGTGCCCGGTCACCCAGCCGACATCGGCCGTGCACCAGAAAACGTCCTGGTCGTGCAGATCGAACACCCATTGGGTGGTCACCTTGGCACCGAGCAGGTAGCCGCCGCTGGAATGCTGGATGCCCTTGGGCTTGCCGGTCGAGCCCGAGGTGTAGAGCAGGAACAGCGGATGCTCGGCCTCCACCCAGACCGGCGCGCACTCCGTCGCGCAGCCCTCGATCGCCTCGTCCCACCACAGATCGCGGCCCGGCTGCATGGCGACCGGACGCCCGGTGCGCTTCAGCACGATCACCCGCTCGATGCTCGGGCAAGCCCTTGCAAGCGCCTTGTCGGCCGCGGCCTTCAGTTCGATGGCCTGTCCACCGCGCCAGCCGCCGTCGGCCGTGACGAGCACCTTCGCGCCGGTGTCCTCGATCCGGTCGCGCAGTGCCGGCGCCGAGAAGCCGCCGAACACCACCGAATGAATCGCTCCGATCCGGTTGCAGGCATGCATGGCAATCACGATCTCGGGCACGAGCGGCATGTAGATCGCCACCCGATCGCCGTGGCCGACGCCCTGGGCCCGCAGTGCGTTGGCGAACCGGCACACCTCTGCGTGCAGTTCCCGGTAGCTCAACCGGCGGACGTCTCCCGGCTCGCCCTCGAACAGCAGAGCCGTCTTCTCGCCTCGCTCGGCCAGATGCACATCCAGGCAGTTGAAGGAGACATTGAGCCGCCCGTCCGCGAACCAGCGATAATTCGGCGCATTCGACTCATCCAGCGTCAGGGTGAACGGCGTCTGCCAGCGGAGTTCCTCGCGGGCGAGACGCCCCCAGAAGCCGGCGGTGTCGCTGCCCGCCTGGCGCTGCAGCTCCGCGAGCTGCGCTGCCCGGATCCGCGCTCGCTCCGCGAACTCCGCCGGAGGGGGAAAGCTGCGTCCTTCGTGCAGGACGGACTCGATATTCTGGCTGGCCACGGTAACCCCCTTTGGCTCTGTGCGCTGGGTGACCTCAAGAATAGCCGAATCTCTGCAAGATTCGTGCAACCGGGTCATTGAGCCCCGGGCGATGAGCCGGACCGGATCGGGGAGCGCCTCCCAGGGACATCAGCGCAGGGTGAGCGCGCCCGCAGCTGCCTGAGTCAGCCGGGCGGCGAGCCGCTCGCCCTGGCGTCGCAGCAGCGATCCGAAGCCCAACCGGTCGTACAGCGAGCCCAGCGCCTCGAGGTCCGGCGCGCGCGGGCGCAGATCCTCAGGCGCGACCGCGAGCGGCATGTCGCATACGATGCGGGTCAGGCGCCGCGCCAGGTAGACCGTCTCGCGGTGCTCGAGCAGCCGCTGGCGCAATTCCCTGCCCCCCCGCAGCCCGAGCGAGCTGACCCGGCCGAGCTGCGCATACAGATCATCGATCGAACAGAAGGCGCGCATCAGCGCCGCGGCGGTCTTCGGGCCCACGCCGGGCACACCGGGAATATTGTCCGAGGCGTCCCCGGTGAGCGCGAGGAAGTCCGCGAAGCGCTCCGGGGGGATGCCGAAGCGGCGCAGCACGTCGCCATATCCGAGTGGCCCGCGGGCGCCGAAATCCCAGTACAGATCTCCATCGCGGACCAGCTGGGCAAGATCCTTGTCGCGCGTGATGAACGCCGAGCGCACACCCTGCCCGCGCATGATGCACGAGAGTGTGCCGATCAGATCGTCGGCCTCGTACCGCGCATCCACGAAGGCCGCCAGACCCAGATGGCCGCAGAGCTCGCGGCAGTAGCCGAATTGGGCCGCGAGATCGGCGGGCGGGGGCTCGCGGTTGGCCTTGTAGGGCGGATAGAGTCCGTTGCGATACGAAGTCGCGAGCCGCTGATCGAAGGCAACGGCCACGTAGGCCGGCCGGGTCTTCTCCAGCAGATCGCCGAGAAAGCGTGCAAACCCGAACACGGCGTGCACCGGACGTTGATCGCGGTCAACCATGCCCGGCAGCTGCGAATAATACGCGCGGAAGACGTAGACCGATGCGTCGATGAGATAGATCACAGCACGGGCTGAATTCGATTGTTGTAGCCCGTCCGGAGGGCGCACTATAGAGTTCCTAAGTCAACCAACGCTGGATGCGATCGTGCAGCGGGCTCGATCGAGGAAAGTGCGCGAGCAGGTAGTGCATCTGATCGGCGAGCACCCGACGACCCTTGAGGAAAATGTATTCCGCGTAGGTCGGAGTGAACGGCACCGCGATCAGCTGCATCTTCGCCTGTTCGGGTGTGCGCGAGGCCTTCTGATTGTTGCAGCGGCGGCAGGCCGTGACGACGTTGGTCCAGGTATCGATGCCGCCCTGGCTGAAGGGTCGGATGTGGTCGCGCGACAGCTCCCGGGTCGGAAAGCGCAGGCCGCAGTACATGCACAGGTGGGCATCCCGCCGGAACAGCGTCTGATTGTTGAGCGGCGGAACGTAATCGTGGCGGGTGTTGCCCGGATTGCCCGTGTGCCCGACGGTGGCGACGATGGAATTGATCTCGAGCACCGTCCGGCGCCCGGTCAGGGCATTGACGCCCCCAAAGAGCGTATAGAGCGCAGAGCCACACGTATAGGCAACCTGTTCCTGGGTGTACAGGCGGGCCGCTTCCCGGTAATCGATCCACTCGAGGGGCATGCCGGAGACGTCCGTGCGCAGCACGAGCTGGGTCAGCCCGCGCGCGCCACCCTGCGGAACGATGCGCAGATCATCCGTTAAACCGCGGTCGGCCCGATCGAGATCTATGCCTGTCATGGCTCCTGTAAGATAAGGCAATATTGTGCGAGACTTCAACAATCTCAACGTTCTGAATCGCAACGTTCCGGATCGGACCATGGTCGGGGCGCGTAAGCGCTCCGCCGCGAGCTGCGAGGGCCACAGATGCCAGTAATCATTGGTGCGCTGCGCGAAACCGCCCCGCGCGAGACGCGTGTCAGTTTGGTGCCCGAGGTGGCGGGAAAGCTCGGCCGTGCCGGCGCGCGCTTGCTCCTGGAGCGCGGCGCCGGTGAGCGCGCCGGATTTCCCGACGAGGCCTACAAAGGGGTGGAGTGGGCGGATTCGCCCACCGTGCTCGGGCAGGCGCAGGTGCTGCTGGCGGTGCAGCCACCCGGCCTGGAGCAGATCCGCGCCCTGCGCAGCGGCACCGTGCTGATCGGCTTCCTGCAGCCCTATGCGCGGCAGGACGAGGTGCGCGCGCTCAAGGAGCGCGGCATCACCAGCTTCGCCATGGAACTCGTGCCGCGCATCTCCCGGGCACAGTCGATGGACGCCCTGTCTTCGCAGGCCTCGATCGCGGGTTACAAGGCGGTGCTGATCGCGGCCAATCAGCTGCAGAAGTTTCTTCCGATGCTGACCACGGCCGCGGGCACCATCCGGCCGGCCCAGGTGCTGGTGATCGGCGCCGGCGTCGCGGGACTGCAGGCCATCGCAACGGCAAAACGCCTCGGTGCGATCGTAGAGGCGTACGACGTGCGCAGCGCCACGCGGGAGCAGGTGAAGTCCCTCGGGGCGAAATTCGTGGACACCGGGGTCAGCGCCGAAGGCGCCGGAGGCTATGCGCGGGAGCTGACGGAGGAAGAGAAACGCAGGCAGCAGGAGGTACTCGATGCACGCATCGCCGCCGCCGATGCCGTGATCACCACGGCGGCCGTGCCCGGCCGGCCAGCCCCGAAGATCATCCTGCGCGGCGCGGTCGAGCGCATGCGCCCCGGCTCGGTCATCGTCGACATCGCCGCCGAGCAGGGCGGCAATTGCGAGCTGACACGCGCCGGCGAGACCGTGACTCATCGCGGCATAGAGGTGGTGGGACCGGTAAACCTGCCCGCCCAGCTCGCCTATAACGCCAGCGAGATGTATGCCCGCAATCTGCTCAATTTCCTGACCCCGGCCCTGAAGGAGGGCGAGCTCGCCATCGACTGGAACGACGAGGTGTTCGCGCAGGCGTGCCTGACGCACGCGGGCGAGATCCGCCACGAGCCGACCCGCAAGGCGATAGAGAGGTGAACCCATGACTGGCATGGTTGCGCTTTACATATTCATGCTCGCGGCCTTCACCGGCTACGAGGTCATCTCACGCGTGCCGGTGATCCTGCACACGCCACTGATGTCGGGCTCGAACTTCGTGCACGGCATCGTGCTGGTCGGCGCCATGGTGGCGCTCGGCAGCGCGCACACGCCGATCGAGAAAGCCATCGGCTTCGTCGGCGTGCTGCTCGCGGCCGGCAACGTGGTCGGCGGCTACGTGTCCACCGAGCGCATGCTGGAGATGTTCAAAACCACTCAGGACAAGAAGAAAGGCCAGCAAGCATGACACTGCCCCACTCCATCACGGACGAGCTGATCCAGGCGGTGTATTTCATCGCCGCGGTGCTGTTCATCGTGGGCCTCAAGCGCATGAGCTCGCCCAAGGGCGCGCGCGGCGGCATCGTATGGGCCGGCGTCGGCATGCTGATCGCGGGCCTGATCACCTTCCTGTGGCCGGGGATGCACAACGACATTCTCATCCTGGTCGCGATCTTCATCGGCGGCGTCGCTGCCTGGTGGAGCGGCAAGCGGGTGTCCATGACCGCGATGCCGCAGATGGTCGCGCTCTACAACGGCATGGGCGGAGGCGCGGCGGCCGCCATCGCCTGCCAGGAGCTCATCCGCGGCCGGCCGCTTGCGAACGCCACGGTGGTGCTGGCGGTCGCCGGCGCAATCATCGGCGCGGTGTCCTTTTCGGGCAGTCTGGTCGCCTTCGCGAAGCTGCAGGGGCTGATCCAGAAATCGTTCCGCTACGGCGCCCAGCAGCTGGTCAACTCCCTGGTGCTGCTCGCGACGCTCGCCCTCGGCGGATGGATCGTGACGCTGCACGGTGCCGCGCCGATGTCCGCGGTGATCGCCTTCTTCGCGCTGGCGCTGCTCGAGGGCATCCTCATCACCCTGCCCATTGGCGGCGCCGACATGCCGGTGGTGATTTCCCTCTACAACGCCTGCACGGGACTCGCGGTGGCCTTCGAGGGCTTCGTGATGGGCAATGCCGCCATGATCATCGCCGGCATGGTGGTCGGGGCAGCCGGCACGCTGCTGACGCAGCTGATGGCCAGGGCCATGAACCGCTCGCTCGCCAATGTGCTGTTCAGCAATTTCGGTGAAACCGCTGCCGCGGGCGGCGAGGTCGCCGGCGCCCTCAAGCCGATCGAGGCGAGCGATGCGGCCGTGATGATGGCTTACGCCGGCAAGGTCATCGTGGTGCCGGGCTACGGCATGGCGGTGGCACAGGCGCAGCACAAGATCTGGGAGCTCTGCCAGCTGCTCATCGACCGCGGCGTCACCGTCCGCTTCGCCATCCACCCGGTCGCCGGCCGCATGCCCGGACACATGAACGTGCTGTTGGCCGAGGCCGGCGTCCCCTACGATCTGATCGGCGATCTCGAGGAAATCAATGCCGAGTTCGAAACCGCGGACGTGGCGCTCATCATCGGCGCCAACGACGTGGTCAACCCGGTGGCCCGCACCGACAAGTCGAGCCCCATTTACGGCATGCCCATCCTGAACGCGGACAAGGCGAAGAATGTCATCGTGGTCAAGCGCGGCAAGGGCGCGGGATTCTCGGGGATCGAGAATGCACTGTTCTATCTCGACAACACCCGCATGCT
>JAJYTX010000174.1 GCA_021792815.1 Pseudomonadota bacterium | reverse complement strand
GCGCCCGGCCGTTGCCATCGACCGCCATGTCGGTGAGTTCCGCGCGGCGGCGGCCCAGCGCCTCCATCACCGCGCCCTGGTGTGAGTCCTCCACATCGACGGTGAGAGCCTCGTATGGCTCGTGCACCTCGCCGTTGACCATCCTGGTCAGCACCTGTGGGCGCGAGACCGCGAGCTCATAGCCCTCGCGGCGCATGTTCTCGATGAGGATGGTCAGATGCAGCTCGCCCCGGCCGCAGACGCGGAAGGCGTCCGGGGAGTCGGTGTCCTCGACCCGCAGCGCCACGTTGCTCTGCAGCTCACGCTGCAGCCGCTCGCGCAGCTGACGGCTGGTGACGAACTTGCCTTCCCGACCGGCGAACGGTGAGGTGTTGACCTGGAAGAGCATGGCGAGCGTCGGCTCGTCCACACGGATCGGCGCCAGCCCCTCGGGGAATTCACTGTCACAGACGGTCACGCCGATGTTGACGGCCTCGATGCCGGTCACGGCGACGATGTCGCCCGCGCTGGCCTCGTCCACCGGATGACGCTGCAGCCCGGTGAAGGTGAGCACCTGGGCGATCTTCGCGGTGCCGCGCTCCTCCTCGCCGTAGCGCAGCGCGACGCTCTGGCCGGGGCGGACCGAGCCACGGCGGATGCGTCCGATGCCGATGCGGCCCACGTAGCTGTTGTAGTCGAGAGTCGAGATCTGCAGCTGCAGCGGGCGATGGCCCTCGGCGGCCGGCGGCGGCACGTGCTCGAGTATGGCCTCGAACAACATCGCCATGTCCGGTCCCGGTGCCTCGTGGTCCCTGCCGGCCCAGCCCTGCAGCGCCGAGGCGTAGATCACCGGGAAGTCGAGCTGCGCGTCGCTGGCACCGAGCTTGTCGAACAGTTCGAAGGTCTGGTCGACGACCCAGTGGGGACGTGCGCCCGGACGGTCGACCTTGTTGACGACCACGATGGCCTTCAGGCCGAGCGAGAGCGCCTTGCGGGTGACGAAGCGGGTCTGGGGCATCGGCCCATCGACTGCATCGACCACCAGCAGCACCCCGTCCACCATGGACAGTACGCGCTCGACCTCTCCGCCGAAGTCCGCATGGCCCGGCGTGTCAACGATGTTGATGCGGGTGCCGCGGTACTCGATCGCGCAGTTCTTGGCCAGGATCGTAATGCCGCGCTCACGCTCCAGGTCGTTGGAGTCCATGATGCGCTCGGCGAGCTTTTCATGGGCCGCGAAGGTGCCGGATTGCTTCAGCAGGCAGTCGACCAGGGTCGTCTTGCCGTGATCGACGTGGGCAATGATGGCGATGTTGCGAATAGGCTGGTTCATGTGGAACGCGGGGCCGGCATCGCCGGCTGGCAAAGACTTCGAACTATAGCAGATTTTTTTGGATCTGCTTGGGGCGTGTGGTGTGATCATTCCAGCGCCCGGGGGTTCCGGGCCGGCGAGCCTCTGCGGCACGCCGGCCGGGTAAACGGCGAACACCGGCCACAACGGCGTACGGACGACCGCCGGCCGGGCGAGCGTGGCGGGTTCGCGGCGCCGGGGACGCGACCGTGGCCTTGGAATCGGCACGCCACGCCCCCACATCGGCTCCCTGATGTCCATCGCCGCACGTGCCCGCCGCGAGGCGCTCCCCGCGCCTCCTTCAGAGCCTCTGACGCTGCGCGGCTTCCTGGGTGTATTCCGTTACAGCCGCCGTGCCATCGAGCTGGTCTGGCGCACCAACCGCTCGCTCACCGTCTCGTTCGCCGTGCTGACGCTCGTAGCCGGCGCCGTGCCGGCTTCAGTCGCCTACGTCGGATCGCTGATCGTCGATGGGGTCGTCGCCGCGATGCGCGGCGGCGGACTCGGTACCTCACGGGTGATCGAGCTCGTGGTCCTCGAGGGTGCGCTGGTAGCCGCGATCGCCGCGGCTCAGCGCGGCCTGTCGCTGGCGCAGTCGCTGCTGCGCGTGCAGCTCGGACAGCGCATCAACGAGATGATCCTCGAGAAAGCCTTGACGCTCGAGCTGCGGCACTTCGAGGACTCGGAATTCTACGACAAGCTGACCCGGGCGCGCCGCGAAGCCTCGAGTCGGCCTCTGAGCCTGGTGACCCGGACGTTCGGCCTGGCACAGAATGCGATCTCCCTGGTGAGCTATGCGGCGTTGCTGGCGCGCTTCTCGCCCTGGGCGGTCATCGTGCTGCTGCTCGCCGGTCTGCCGGCGTTCGTCGCCGAGGCGAAGTTCTCCGGCGATGCGTTCCGGCTGTTCCGCTGGCGCTCGCCTGAAACGCGGATGCAGAACTATCTCGAGACCGTGCTCGCCCGCGAGGACTACGCCAAGGAAATCAAGCTGTATGGTCTCGGGCCGAAACTACTGGACCGGTACCGCGAGATCTTCCACCGCTTGTACCGCGCCGATCGCACGCTGACCCTGCGCCGCGACGCGTGGGGGTTCGCTCTCGGGCTCGTCGCGACGCTGACGCTCTACGGCGCGTATGCCTGGATCGCCCTCAGCACCATCAGGCGGATGATCACCCTCGGCCAGATGACGATGTATCTGGCGCTGTTCCGCCAGGGGCAGTCGGCCGTCTCGGCGATCCTTTCGGCCGTGGGCGGCATGTATGAGGACAATCTCTATCTCTCGACGTTGTACGAGTTTCTCGAGACGCCGGTCGCGGCGCCCTCCGGCACGCTGAGCCGCGGCCCCGACCCGCAGGACGGCATTCGCTTCGAGGACGTCAGTTTTGTCTATCCGGGTGCTCAATCCCCGGCGCTCGAGCACGTGACGCTGCACCTGCAACCCGGCGCCAGCCTGGCGCTGGTCGGGGAGAATGGCTCGGGCAAGACGACGTTGATCAAGCTGCTGACACGCCTGTACGCCCCGACGAGTGGCCGGATCCTGCTCGACGGCCGCGACCTCGCCGATTGGGACGAGCCGGCGCTGCGCGGACGGATCGGAGTCATTTTCCAGGACTTCGCCCGCTATCAGATGCCGGTCGGAGAGAACATCGGCGCGGGCGATGAGCGTCACTTCGAAGACGAGGCGCGCTGGCAGGAGGCCGCTCGCAAGGGCCGTGCAGACCGCTTCATCGAGACGCTGCCGGCGGGCTATCACACCCAGCTCGGCAAGTGGTTCCAGAATGGGCGCGAGCTCTCCGGGGGGCAATGGCAGAAGGTGGCACTGTCGCGCGCCTTCATGCGCACCCAGGCGGATGTCCTGGTGCTCGATGAGCCGACCGCCGCGATGGATGCGCAGGCGGAGGCCGAGGTGTTCGAGCGCTTCCGCCACATCGCGCGTGAGCGCATCACCATCCTCATCTCGCACCGCTTCTCCACGGTGCGCATGGCCGATCAGATCGTGGTGCTCGACCACGGCCGCATTCTGGAACGCGGCAGTCACGAGCAGCTCATGCGCCATGACGGTATCTACGCGCGGCTGTTCACGCTGCAGGCGCGCGGTTACCGGTGAATCCGCCGAACCGCCGCGGCACGCGGGGTCCATTGCGCAGGTTCGCGCGGCGGCTCGCGTGGGATGGCCGGGTCCGGCCGCCTGCGCCGCATGCGGTACGCCTGCAACAGCACGGAGCGCTTGAACGGTCGGAATGTCAGCCTCGTCCGGTTCCGCTTCGAACGCCTCTCGAGCGGCGTCCGGGAACAGATCTGGTGCCTGCTGTACACTCGTTCGATAGGAATGGCACCAGCGTATGGCCGTGGGCCTCCTCGCATCGATATGGCGCCGGCTGTGGATGACTCGACTGTTTTGGTCTCGATCCATCCTGACCCCTTGAACCCTGCTCCCGGGAAGATGCTGATCCGCCGTGCCGTGTTCCGGATCGCTGCCCGGATCGGGGCCGGTGCATGTGCCGCCGATGATAAATGGTTTGAACCACCGGGCGAGGTCTGCGGAGCGCGGGCAGCGCACCGGCTGGCGGTGCGGTCCGTGCCGGCTGCCCGGCGAACGTTGGAGAGATCGCAATCATGAGCGTCACGGCGTGCGATGCGCTGATCATCGGCGGCGGTCACAACGGGCTGGTCTGTGCCGGGTACCTGGCGCAGGCGGGACTGAAGGTAACTGTGCTCGAGCGGCGCGGGATCGTCGGCGGGGCGGCCGTGACCGAAGAGTTTCATCCCGGATTTCGCAACTCGGTGGCGTCCTACACCGTCTCGCTCCTCAATCCCAAGGTCATCCGCGATTTGAATCTACCGGCGCATGGCCTGCGCATCGTCGGGCGCAGGATGGCGAATTTCCTGCCCACCGCGGACGGGCGTTACCTGTGCAGCGGTGAAGCCCGGACGCGCAGCGAAGTGGCGAAATTCTCGGCGGCGGACGCGGAGCGTCTCGATGCCTACGGTGCCCGGCTGGAGGCGGTCGCGGACGTTCTGCGCAGCCTGGTGCTCGAGACGCCGCCTAACGTGACGCAAGGCAGCTGGTTCGCGGCGTTGCCGGAATTGTTGCGGGCCAGGCGTTTCGGATCGCAAATCACCGGGCTCGACATGAGTCTGCGCCGCGAGCTGCTCAAGCTGTTCGCCACCTCCGCCGGAGAGTATCTCGAGGGCTGGTTCGAGAGCGATCCGATCAAGGCGGTGTACGGTTTCGACGGCATCGTCGGCAATTATGCGAGTCCCTATTCGCCGGGTTCGGCATATGTGCTGTTGCACCATTGCTTCGGCGAAGTGAACGGCAGAAAAGGCGCGTGGGGCCATGCCATCGGGGGCATGGGCGCGATCACCCAGGCGATGGCGAAATCTGCCGCTGCGCGCGGCGCGGACATCCGAGTGGGCTGCGCGGCGCGTCAAGTGCTCATCGAGCGTGGCCGTGCCGTCGGAGTAGTCACCGAAGCAGGGGAGCGGATTCGCGCCGCGGCGGTCGTGTCCAATCTCAATCCAAAGCTGCTGTACCTGCAGCTGGTCGATGCCGCGGAGCTGCCCAAGGATTTTCGGGAACGCATCGCGCGCTGGCGCTGCGCCTCCGGTACGTTCCGGATGAACGTGGCGCTCTCGGAGCTTCCGGACTTCACGTGTCTTCCGGGTCGGTCCGTCGCGGATCACCACACCGCCGGCATCATCCTGGCTCCGACCCTGGGGTACATGGAACAGGCGTATTTCGATGCCCGCACCTACGGCTGGTCCCGACAGCCGATCGTCGAACTGCTCATCCCTTCCACGCTCGACGACAGTCTCGCACCAGCGGGGCAACACGTGGGGAGTCTGTTCTGCCAGCACGTCGCTCCGCAGTTGCCCAACGGAGAATCCTGGGATGCCCGTCGGGAAAGCGTCGCGGACCTGATGATCGACACGGTCAACCGCTACGCACCGAACTTCAAGGCCGCGGTGCTTGGGCGTCAGATCATGAGTCCGCTCGATCTGGAGCGTACTTTCGGCCTGATCGGCGGGGACATTCTGCACGGGGCGCTGCAGCTCGATCAGATGTTCTGTGCCCGGCCGCTGCTCGGGTACGGTAATTATCGCGGTCCGCTGCCGGGTCTGTACATGTGCGGATCCGGCACGCATCCCGGCGGCGGCGTGACCGGTGCGCCGGGACACAACGCGGCGCGGGAAATCCTCGCGGATTTCCGCCGGCGCCGATTGCGCCGGGTGAGCTGACAGCCCGCCTTGCTTCGGACGCGGCGTGCGGCGGCGGCTGAAGTTGACCGCGGCGAGCGGCCCGGCTGCTGCTGAGGGACGGGCGCGCGCAATACATGATCGGCCTGCCCTGTCGGCGGGCGAGCCCCGCCCGAGGCGTTGTCGGGCTCAGTCCGGCATCAGCACCAGCGCGGCGAGCGGTGGCAGATTCAGGCTGAGCGAATGGGGACGGCCGTGGCAGGGCAGATCGAGCGCCTGCACGCCACCGAGATTGCCGCTGCCGCTGCCGCCGTATTCGGCGGCATCGCTGTTCAGACGTTCGACCCAGTGGCCGCCGACCGGAACGCCGACCCGATACTCTGCGCGCGGCACGGGCGTGAAGTTGCAGGCAACCAGCACCCAGGACGTGGTCCCGCGACCCCGGCGCAGGTACACGATGACGCTGTCATCGGCGTTGTCGCAGTCGACCCATTCGAAGCCCTCGGGACTGAAGTCGAGCTGGTACAGCGCCGGTGTCGATCGGTACAGGCTATTGAGGTCCCGGACCCATCGGCGCAGTCCCGCATGCGGCGCAGCCTCGAGCAGCTGCCACTGCAGGCTTCCCTCGTGCCGCCACTCGTCGCGCTGCCCGAACTCCCCGCCCATGAACAGCAGCTTCTTGCCCGGATGGGTCCAATGGTAACCGTACAGCAGGCGCAGGTTCGCGAAGCGCTGCCACTCGTCGCCCGTCATCTTGCCGAGGAGCGAGCCCTTGCCGTGCACCACCTCGTCGTGCGACAGCGGCAGCACGAAATTCTCATTGAAGGCGTACCAGAGGCTGAAGGTGATCTGACTGTAGTGATACTTGCGGTGCACCGGATCG
>JAJYTX010000173.1 GCA_021792815.1 Pseudomonadota bacterium | reverse complement strand
GCTGGTGGGCATCGATCACCCCGTCGGTGAGGGCTCCGAGGGCCAGCCCCGGCTTGATCGTCGAGCCGGAGGGCAGCTCGGCGCGCAGCGCGCGGTTGAACAACGGCTGGCGCGGGTCGTCGACCAGTGCCCGGTACTCCTTCTCGGTGATCCCGCGCGCGAACAGGTTCGGATCGAAAGACGGAGAACTGGCCATGGCGATCACGTCGCCGTTCCAGGGGTTCAGGGCGACCACCGCTCCGTCGTGCCCCTTGAGCAGGCTCTCGGCCACCCGCTGCACTTTGAGATCGAGAGAAAGAATGATGTCGTCACCTGGCGTCGGGGGCTCGACGTGCAGCTCCCGGCCGAGGACGCCCGGCCTCTGGACCGGCCGGCCGAGCGCGTTCACCAGGATCTGCCGGTAGCCGTTGGTGCCGTGCAGCTGCTTCTCGTAGGCCGCTTCGACGCCGGTCTTGCCGATCACCGCGGTGCCGGCATAGGCGTCCTGGTTGATGCGTTTGAGGTCGTTGGCGCTGATGGTGCCGACGTAGCCCACCGCATCGACGGCCAGCGATCCGAACGGATACCAGCGGGCCTGGCGAGGGCTGATGTCGATGCCCGGGAATTCGTAGCGACGCACCGCGAAGCGCGCCACCTCCTGGTCCGAGAGGTGCAGCCGGATCGGCACGCTGTCGAAGCTCTGGCGGGAGTGGATGGTGCGGATCAGCTCCGGGATGTCATCGGCCTGCAGCAGTCCGAGCGTTACCAGCCGCTCGAGCGAGCGGTGCAGGTGAGGCACCTCATCGGGCGTCAGCACGAGGTCGAACGTCGGCTGGTTGGAGGCGATCACCTCGCCATTGCGGTCGATGATCAGTCCGCGCGCGGCCGGGATGGGCTCGGTGCGCACGCCGTTCGCCTGCGAGAGCTGCGTATAGAAACTGTTGCGCACGATCTGCAGGTAGTACAGCCGTCCGAGGACCGCGAGCGCGGCGAGTCCCATCAGGATTGCGGCAGTCCACGCGCGGCGGTCGAAAATGCGCTGCTCGCGCCAGTGATCCTTGATGCGGACGGGGGCCATGACCGGACGAGGGCTCTCGCTCAGGTGCGCGGCCGGTAGGTGCGCGAGAGCAACCCGGCCAAAGGCGGCCAGATGAGCGCGCCGGTCGCAACCGGCACCCAGCGCAAGGGCGTGGTCAGCGGGTGTCCGCTCCAGCCGTCGACGGCGAACAGCACGAACTCATATAAAACCAGCACCGCGAAGACCATCAGTGACTGTTGCAGCAGCGGCTTGGTGCGAATCCTCTGGTGCTCGTGCACCCCCAGGTAGGCCACGAGCGCCACGGCGAGCGCATGCTCGCCGAGAACCGGTCCCTGGAAGGCATCGAGCGCCAGCCCCGAACACCAGCCGAGTCCGACCCCCCCGGCGAAAGGCGCCTGGATCGACCAATAGAGCACGGTGAGCACCAGAAATTCCGGCCTCAGGATGGCTAGCCAGGTCGGCAGCGGCAACAGCGTCAGGACCAGCGCGATCAGCGCCGTCCTGAGCATCGCGCCGCGGGGTGAGGCGCTCATGGCTTCGGGTGATCCGGGGAGGGAGAGACCGACCGGGGGGACGCCGGGGCGGCCGGCGCGACAGGGCCGGGAGAGCGTGAGGCGGGCCCGGGGGCCGCAGCGCCCTGGAGCGGTGCGGCCGGTGAGGTCGCTGCCGGGGCACCCACGGCCGGGGTGCCGGTGGCCGGAGCGCACGCGGCTGCAGACGGTGCGGGCGGGGGCGCCGGCAGCGGCTGGACGGCCGGATTGCCCGAGGTGAGCTGGCCGCCGGTCAGTTTCAGGGGTGCCGCCGGATTGCTCTGGCGGAACCACAGCAGCATGACCTCGCGGTCGGTCTCGATGTGCGCAAACGGCACCGCCTGCACCCGTCCGAGCGGCTGTAGCGCGCTCGGGTGCACCCGGGTCACGCGTGCAACCGGGTAGCCCGACGGAAAGACGCCCCCGAGACCCGAGGTCACCAGGACATCGCCCACGCGGACATCGGCATTGGCCGGCAGATAGGGCAGCGCCAGCGCGTTGGGATCGCCGGTTCCCACGGCGATGGTGCGAAATCCCGTCCGCTCGATCTGCACGGGCAGGTCGTGATCGGGATCCGTGATCAGCAGGACTTCGGCGCTCCAGGGTCCGACGTGCATGGTCTGGCCGACGATCCCCTCGTCATCGAGCACGACCTGGTTGCGGAAAACCCCGTTGCGGGTGCCGCGGTCGATCAGAATCCGCTGGCGCAGGGCGCCGAACTGGGAATCGACGACATCGGCCGGCAGCCAGCGCTCGGCCACCGGCGGCACGGCCCGTTTCAGTCCGATGAGTTCGGCGTTTTGCGCCTCGAGCGCCTCGAATCGCAGCGAGCGCACTTCAAGACCGCGCAGCCGCGTGAGCAGGCGCCGATTCTCAGCCTCGAGCCTGTCGCGCGCGGCAAAGTCGCTCTCGATCCAGCGCCATGCGGTGACCGGGGAGTTCAGGGCGATCTCCACCGGATACGTGACCGCCTGCAGCGCATAGTGGACCCGTTCCAGCCAGTCGAGCCGCTGATCGAGCACCATCAGGACGATCGAGACGAGCGCGTAGAGAAAAAAACGGAAACCCGCCGAGCCTCCGCGCGTTCGCGGCGATCCGGTCCGGGTGCCAAAGGCGGCCACGGGACGTGCGGGCTATTCCAGCCCGAAGTGGCCGGGGCCCATCTCGTCCATCAGCTCGAGGATGCGTCCGCCGCCGCGCGCCACGCAGGTGAGCGGGTCATCCGCCACGACGACCGGCAGGCCGGTCTCTTCGGTGAGAAGCTTGTCGATATCGCGCAGCAGCGCCCCGCCGCCGGTGAGCACGATGCCGCGCTCGGCCACGTCCGCGCCGAGCTCGGGCGGGGTCTGCTCGAGCGCCTGCTTGACCGCACTGACGATGTTCTGCAGCGGCTCCTGGAGCGCTTCGAGGATTTCGTTGCTGTTCAGCGTGAAGGCGCGAGGCACGCCCTCGGACAGATTGCGGCCCTTGACCGAGATCTCGCGCACCTGCTGTCCCGGATAGGCCGAGCCGATTTCGAGCTTGATGCGCTCGGCGGTCGCCTCCCCGATGAGGATGCCGTAGTTGCGCCGCACATAGCTCATGATGGCCTCATCGAAGCGGTCGCCGCCGATACGCGCGGAGTTGGCGTAAACGACGCCGTTCAGCGACAGCACGGCGACCTCGGAGGTGCCGCCGCCGATGTCGAGGACCATCGAGCCGCGCGCTTCGTGCACCGGCAGGCCCGCGCCTACCGCCGCGGCCATCGGCTCGCTGACGATGGCGACGGTGCGCGCGCCCGCTCCCTCGGCGGACTCGCGGATCGCGCGGCGCTCGACCTGGGTCGAGCCGAAGGGCACGCACACCAGCACCCGCGGCGAGGGCCTGAGCATCCGATTGCCGTGCACCTTGTTGATGAAGTACTGGAGCATCTTCTCCGTATAGGTGAAATCGGCGATGACGCCGTCCTTCATGGGCCGCACCGCCGTGATGTGCCCGGGCGTGCGGCCGAGCATTCCCTTGGCCTCGGAGCCGACCGCGACGATCACCTTGCCGCCGCGGGAGGGTTCATCCTGCACCGCGACCACCGAGGGTTCGTTGAGGACGATGCCCTTGTCGCGGACATAAATGAGGGTGTTGGCCGTCCCCAGGTCGATCGACAGATCGCTGGAGAAGTAGCCGCGCAAACGTTTGAACATGAAGCGTCCGAATGCGGAATGGGCGGGTCGAACCGGGCGCCGGCGGCGCCGCTCGCAAAGTGCCGCGTAATCTACCAACCGACAGGACATTCAGCAAGGCAACATGTATGATTTCGGGCCCGATTCCCCGTTTTGCCGGCACGCTCATGGCCCTGACCCGCGCGCAAGTCGAAAACATCGCCCACCTGGCCCGCCTCGAGCTCGAGACGGCTGAAATCCCGGTTTTCCAGGAAAAGCTCTCGCGCATCGTCGAGTTCATCGGCGAGCTCGACCGGGCCGACACCGCCGGGGTCGCCCCGATGGCCCATCCGCTGCCCGGACTGTCGCAGCGGCTGCGGCTCGATGCGGTCACCGAGAGCGACCAGCATCAGCTCTACCAGCAGAATGCGCCGGCGGTCGCCGCGGGCCTGTATCTGGTGCCCCGGGTGATCGAGTGAGGCGCCGCGACCCGTGATGCACCGGCACACCCTGGCTCAGCTCGCCGCGCAGCTGCGCGCCCGCAAGCTCTCCAGCGTCGAGCTGGTGCGCGCCTGCCTGGCGCGCATCGAGGCGAGCCAGCCGCTGCTCAATGCCTTCATCTCGATCACCGGCGAGCAGGCGCTCGAGGCGGCGCGGGCGGCCGACCAGGCGCTCGCCCGCGGCGAGGGCGGGCCGCTCGCCGGCGTGCCCATCGGGCACAAGGACCTGTTCTGCACCGCCGGCGTGCGCACCACCTGCGGCTCGCGGATGCTCGGGAATTTCGTCTCGCCCTATGATGCCACCGTGGTCTCGCGCCTCGCGGCCGCGGGCGCCGTCATGCTCGGCAAGCTCAATATGGACGAGTTCGCCATGGGTTCCTCGAACGAGACCAGCTTCTTCGGCGCGGTGCGTAATCCCTGGAATACCGAGTTGGTGCCGGGCGGCTCCTCGGGCGGCTCGGCCACCGCAGTCTGTGCGCGCCTCGTTGCCGGAGCGACCGCCACCGATACCGGAGGCTCGATCCGCCAGCCCGCGGCGCTGTGCGGCGTGACCGGAATCAAGCCAACGTACGGCCGCGTCTCCCGCTATGGCATGATCGCCTTCGCCTCGAGCCTCGATCAGGGCGGCGTGATCACCGCGAGCGCCGAGGATGCGGCGCTGATGCTGCGCGAGATGGCGGGCTTCGATCCGCGCGACTCGACCAGTGTCGATGCGCCGGTGCCGGATTACCTCGCGGGGCTGGAGGCGCCGCTCGCGGGGCTCAAGGTCGGCCTGCTCAGGGAGTTCTTCGACGAGGGGCTCGATCCGGACAGCGAGCGCTGCATCCGCGAGGCGCTCGCGGTCTTCACGCGCCTGGGAGCGAAGGTGCGCGAGGTCAGTCTGCCGAACATCTCTCTGTCGGTGCCGGCGTACTACGTCGTCGCCCCGGCGGAGTGCTCCTCGAATCTCGCTCGCTACGACGGGGTGCGCTTCGGGCACCGCTGCCAGCATCCGCGCGATCTGACCGACCTGTACAAGCGTTCCCGCTCCGAAGGCTTCGGCGCCGAAGTCAAGCGGCGCATCATGACTGGCACCTACGTGTTGTCGGCCGGCTACTACGATGCGTACTACCTCAAGGCGCAGCGGGTGCGGCAGCTGATCGCGGCGGACTTTCAGCGCGCCTTCGGCGAGGTGGATGTGCTCATGGGACCGGTCACGCCCACGGTCGCCTTCCCGATCGGCGCCAAGATCGCCGATCCCATCACCATGTATCTGAACGACATCTATACCATCAGCGCCAATCTCGCGGGTGTGCCGGCCCTGTCGATTCCGTGCGGATTCGCGCAGGGGCTGCCCGTGGGCCTGCAGATCATCGGCCCGCACTTTGCCGAGCAGCGGCTGCTGCACGCGGCGCACCGCTACCAGCTGGAAACGGACTGGCACCTGAAGATCCCGGAGCGCTTCGCATGACACCCTCGTCTGAAGCGATCCTCGAGGGTGGCGGCCGCGACGACGGGCAATCGGCGAGGACCGAGGCGCGCAGCGGCTGGGAAACGGTCATCGGGCTCGAGATCCATGCCCAGCTCGCCACCCGCTCGAAGATCTTCTCCGGGGCCGCGACCACCTACGGGGCCGCTCCCAATACCCAGGCCTGCCTGGTCGACCTGGGCTATCCGGGCGTGCTTCCGGTGCTCAACGCCGAGGCGGTCCGCATGGCCGTACGCTTCGGATTGGCGATCGGGGCGCGCATCGCGCGCCACTCGGTCTTCGCCCGCAAGAACTACTTCTACCCCGACCTGCCGAAGGGCTACCAGATCAGCCAGTACGAGCTGCCCATCGTGGCGCAGGGCGCGATCGACATCGTCCTCGAGGACGGCTCGGTCAAACGCATCGGCGTCACGCGGGCGCACCTCGAGGAGGATGCCGGGAAATCTCTGCACGAGGGACTGCCCGGACTCACCGGCATCGACCTCAACCGCGCCGGTACCCCGCTCATCGAAATCGTTTCGGAGCCGGACCTGAGGTCCGCCCGGGAAGCCGTCGCGTACCTGAAAAAGGTCCATACCCTGGTGCGCTATCTCGAGATTTGCGACGGCAACATGCAGGAAGGCTCGTTCCGCTGCGATGCCAACGTCTCGGTGCGGCCGAAGGGCTCGGACCGGTTCGGCACTCGGGCCGAGATCAAGAACGTCAATTCCTTCCGCTTCGTCGAAAAGGCGATCCAGTACGAGGTGGCGCGCCAGATCGAGCTGCTCGAGT
>JAJYTX010000172.1 GCA_021792815.1 Pseudomonadota bacterium | reverse complement strand
TACAGCAGGGAGTACGTGGCGAATCCGGCCAGAACCAGGCCGAGGCAGTCCTTGACGACTGCGGCGGGTGCCCGCGTCAGAAGCAGCAGACCCAGCGGTGTCCCGATCAACGTCGAGGCGACCAGCCAGCCGGCGCTGCGCAGCTGCACGTGCCGCCAGTCCTGGATCAGAACCAGAGTGGCCACTGTGACCGAGATCAAAACGACGACCGGAACGGCCACCTGTATCGGGATGAAAAGAGCAAGCAGGGGCACCGCGATCAATGCCTCGCCGAAACCGAGGGTCGAGCGTACCAATGTCGCGAAGAACAGCACCGCCACTATCCCGGGTGTCGTTGCTGCTGCGCTCATCGGGTCCGTACTCACGACGTCATCCCGGCCACGGAAGCCGGGCCGGCAGGCCGTCTGTCGGGCATCTGCCTCCAGCGCCCGGACGCGCCGCTACCGCCGTGGGCGTTCATTTGAGCCGAGGATGTCGTCGCCGCATCATCCGCTAAGTACCGTCAGCCTAGCTCGCGATCAGTCCGGCGGTGATATTGATCGCGAAGCCGAGAATGGCAACGTTGAACGCAAACGAGATGATTTCGTGGACGATCACCACACGGCGCAGGGAGGTCTGGGTCGTGGACACATCCGCGGTCTGGCAGGCCGCGGCAATGGTGAACGAGAAGTAGGCAAAGTCCACAAATGTGGGCATCGCGGTCTGTGGAAACAACAGCGGCCGGCTGTCGAGCGGGGCGCTGTAGAACAGGTCCGCGTAGTGCGTGGTAAACATGGTGGGGACCAGCAGCCACGACTCGATCAGCGTCAGGGCCGCGAGACTCACCCGCCAGACCCGCTCCGGCTGCGCAACGTGGCGAATCGTCGCAAGAGGCTCGACGATGGCGAGGACGCTCAGGAGCGAGGCAGCAATCACCACGACCAGAATGACGGGGCCGGAAGGGTCTTCCTCCCTGTACCGTGACCGCACCGCTTCGGCGCTCAGACGCATCATCCACAGGTATATCAACGCCAGGAAAAGCGTGACGCCGCCATCCCAACTGACCAGGATGCGCATGCTGAACGACCAGCTCTGCGGAAGAACGCAGAAAGCCGCAACGCCGACGGTCAGCGCAATCCAAAACCTCAGATGCTGCGCAAAGATCTTGATCGGAACGCTCCCGCGCCGGGTTGTGCCTGGAAGTCGTCATCAAGCCGTGACGCGCGGACGCGCTGCTCCGGAAGACTCGCCTCCTGGGAACCCGCCGGTCACGTGCCTGGGAACGATACACGGCGCAGAGGCATTTGACCATGAGGGACCCGATCGGACGGCGCCGGTCGTGATC
This sequence comes from Pseudomonadota bacterium, assembly GCA_021792815.1. Next base: position 5,119 of record JAJYTX010000172.1, on the reverse strand, counting down.
GGATGCCGCGAGTGAGGCGCGCCCGGCAGCTGGATTTATCGATTAAACTGTCGCTGCAGGCCTGACCTCGGCTTCGGTCCGTTTGGAGTCGTGGTCGACCCGGTTTCCTGACGTCGGAAATTTTTGCCGGAGCCGTCAATGTCCAAGCCGTCCTCGGAACACATCGCTCACGCGCCGGTCGACGTGCAATGGGTCGGCGGCCTGACATTCGAGGCTGGCCGGGTGCAAGGGCCCACCGTCCGCATCGACGGCAATGCGCAGACGGCGCCGAGTCCGTTCGACCTGCTGCTGGCGGCGATTGCCGCCTGCGCCTCGGTGGACGTGGTCACGATTCTCGAAAAGCAGCGTACGCCGGTCCAGGCGCTCAACGTGCGCATCGAGGCAGAGCGCGTGGATTCGCCGCCGCGCCGCCTGGCTTCGGCCATCCTGCACTTCAGCATCACGGCATCGGGAGCGACGCTTGAAAAGGCCACGCGGGCGGTGGAGCTTTCCGTCACCAAGTACTGCAGTGTTCGCTCGTCGCTCACTGTCGAGGCCTCGGTGGCCTGGACAGTGGAACTCCAAGCCTGACGTGGCATCGCGGGCAGCCGTTGTCCCCGGTGAGTGCATCGGCGCATGAGCGGACACGGCGCGTCCGGGACCGGCGGGAGGCCCAGAGGGTTCGAGGCCGGTAGGAACATGCGGACAACGCACCGTCCGTGCGATTCGCGGCCATGCGCCGTCATTGTTTCGGCCAAGCTTCTGGTCGATGAACGCGCAGATGATTTGAGACTCAGTCAAGCCGCAAATGGCGGGCGCGATGTGTTTCGATGCGGCAGGCCGAACTGAGGCAGACTCCATCCGGAGTGCTGCGTCCTCCGTTTCCGTTGCGATCGCCGAAGCGGCGGGACTGGACCGCCAGCCGGGGTTACAGTAGCTTAGGACTGCGGGCAACGCTGTCGCGCACCGATATCGCGGCGAACATGCAGCCGCCCATACGAGATGCTCTCGCGCGACGCAGGTAGCAACACGGCAGGTCCTTCCGCTCATGGCCCTCATCAGCGTCGTACAAGAACTCGCATTCGCGAGAAACCTGTCCGGAATCCAGAAAATCGTTCGGGCCGCGGCGCGCAGACTGACGAACTCGGATGGCGCGACGTTCGTGCTGCGCGAGCAGGACCAATGCTACTACGCGGATGAGGATGCGATTTCGCCACTGTGGAAGGGCATGCGTTTCCCGATGGACATCTGCATCAGCGGCTGGGCCATGACCCATCGTCGGGCCGCCGTGATCCCCGACGTCTATGCAGACGCCCGCATACCGGCCGACCTCTACCGGCGGACATTCGTGAAGAGTCTGGTGATGATGCCGATCCGCAGTCTCGACCCGGTGGGAGCGATCGGCGTGTACTGGGCGACGCGCCACGAGGCGTCGGACGGCGAGGTGCGACTGCTTCAGGCGCTCGTCGATGCCACGGCGGTCGCGATGGAGAATGTGCGCCTCTATGATGAACTCGAGCGCCGGGTCCGGGAACGCACCTGCGAACTGGAGGCCGCGCGGGAAGCCACGCAGCGGGCACTGGAGAGTGCCGAGCGCGCGAATCGCGCCAAGGGCCGGTTCCTGGCCACGGCCAGCCACGACTTGCGCCAGCCGCTGCAGAGTCTTTCGTTTCTCAACGGCAGCCTCCGACGGATGGTTCGCGACCCCGTGGCCGTTGAAGCTCTGGCCCAGCAGGAACTCGCGATCAGCGTCTCGTCACGGTTGGTCAACGCACTGCTTGACATCAGCAAGCTCGAGTCCGGCGCCATCCGGCCGGAGATCACGGAATTCGGCATCGCGGATCTCATCGAGGAACTGCGTCAGGAGTTTGAAACGCAAGCCGCCGGCAGCCACCTGGAATTCCGCGTGGATGTCTGCGACGCACGGGTGCGCAGCGATCCGTCGCTCGTAGGGCAGATTCTTCGTAACCTCCTTTCAAACGCCATCAAGTATACCCGCGAGGGCCGCGTGGCGCTGCGCTGCCTTCCAGCGGCGGGAGCCTTGCGCCTGCAGGTGGTTGACACCGGAGCGGGCATTCCAGCCGATGAGCTGACGCACATCTTCGACGAGTTCTACCAGGTCGGAGTGCCGCACAACCGTTCGCGCGAAGGCTTCGGGCTGGGTCTGAGCATCGTGGACCGGCTGGTGAAGCTTCTGAACCTGAGGCTTGATGTCCGCTCGGAGCCCGGTCACGGATCTGTGTTCACGCTGGAGCTGCCGCTCAGCGGCGCTTCGCTCACGATCAGCAGTCCGCCCTCGGGAGCGCTCGTCGCGCAGCCGCAGCAGACACCGGGGGGCGGCCGGCGCGTCCTGCTGGTGGAGGACGACAAGGGCGTGCGCGAGGCGACGCGTCTGCTGCTCGAGTCGACCGACTACCGGGTGGCAACCGCGGCAACCCCTGACGAGGCGCTCGAGCAGGTGGACGTTCATGGTGCTCCCGAGATCGTCATCAGCGACTTTCATCTCGAGTGCCCGCAGACGGGACTGGACGTGATCGCCGCCCTGCGCGGCAAGTTCGGACGGCAGCTCAACGTCATCCTCGTCTCCGGCGACACATCACCCGCGATCAGGGGCGTCGTGCCGGACCGGCACATGCGGATCGTCAGCAAGCCGGTCGAGGCCGAGCAGCTGTTGCGGCTGATCAACGAACTCATCGGAAGCGCCGGGGCGGCGTGACTCGCGCCCATCGCCAGCCGGGCGAGCTGCCCCCCTGGTTGGAGGGTGATCTCGGCGAAAGCCGCCGATACACGCCTTCGGGGCCCGCCAGAGGATCGGCTGTGGATGTTCGCCGGCCGCGCGCCTCGGTGTCTGCCTGTCAGCGGATCAAGCCCGTGCCGACATCGGCGACGTTTCGGAGTGTGGCCACATGACGCAGGAAGGCAATGACCGCGCAAGCCATTGGCAGAACGTCTACCGGAGCAGGAGTCCCGAATCGGTGAGCTGGTATCAGCCTCGGTTGATCGTGTCTCTGGAACTTCTCACTGCCGCCGGACTTTCGGCCGCATCTCGGGTCATCGACGTGGGCGGCGGCGCCTCGACACTGGTCGACGACTTGCTGGATCTTGGCGTGCGCGCCGTGACGGTTCTGGATGTGTCCGAAGAGGCGCTCGCGCTGGCTCGCAGTCGGTTGGGCGAACGCGCGCAAGCCGTCAGCTGGTGCGTGGGAGATGTGTTGGGGCTGTCGTTGCCGCAGGCGGGCTTTGATTTCTGGCACGACCGGGCCGTGATGCACTTTCTAACCGATCCTGCCGACGCGGCAGGATATGCGCAGGCGGCGGCGGCCGCGCTCACCGTCGGCGGGCATGCGCTGATCGCCGGATTCGCGCCGGACGGGCCCAAACGATGCAGTGATCTGCCCGTCGCGCGACGGTCTGCGGAAGACATCGCTGCAATATTCGCGCCGGCATTCGCACTTGTGCGGCAGCGCGCCGAACGGCACCGCACGCCGGCTGGGTCGGAACAGTCGTTCGCGTACACCCTTCTGCGCCGACGCTGATAGCCGGCGGCGCGCTCGCGCACGATGATTCCGGTGCTCGGGAACGCGCCGCAGTTCATGAAGCGTCGGGTCTGCTGCACCTCTGGTGCCTGGCGCGGTGTCGCGTTGAGAGCGACTCATTGCCGATCGGGATACGTTCCAGTGTTCAACCGGGAACACGCACCAATGCGCCGGTCCGGTCGGTCAGTACGGCGTTGCCCACGGTCGTTGCATCAATTAAGATTCCAGACGTATCACCCGAAGGCACCGACCGGCGTCAGACCCGATCTCCGGGTGCAGCTTGCACAATCGAACCGGATTCGATCTGGTCAAAGGGTGCCTACAGGTCTGCCTCCGGCCAGCGTGACCAGGCAATGGGCATGCGAGTCAGGGAGCACTCGAGCGGGATATTCTGCTGCATGATGGCTCAGGCGGGCGGAGGTTCAGGTGAACGGCGACTGTGATGGCAGCGGCAAGACGGCGACGGCTACGCGACTCCCGCAGGCAGACGTCCGCAGCGACCCGGCCGCGAATCCCACCTCGGGCAAGCGCGAACTCTTTTACGCGTTCCTCGTGGTGTTTTTCGGAATCATGGCGGTCACCCTCAGCCAGCAGAACGCCATTGGGCTGATTCCGCTCAAGAATCTCCTCAAAAACGACCTCCACGAGACCAAAGCCGCTACCGCGGCGTTTTTCTTCTGGCTCGGCATCGCCTGGTACCTCAAGCCATTCTTCGGGATCTTCACCGATGCGTTCGCGTTTTTCGGTACGCGTCGGAAGAGCTACATCGTGGCCGGGGCTGCGCTGTCGGTCGCGAGCTTCATCGCTCTCATCTATACGCCGCACCGGTACACCCCTCTGTTGGAGATGTGCATTGCCATCAACGCATTCATGGTGATGACCAGCACCGCCGTCGGGGGCTACATGACGGAGAAGGCGCAGGCGCTGCAGGCGTCGGGGGGGTTCGCTTCCATCTTCCAGATCGCCTACCAGACGGCGGGTGTTGTCGGTGGACCGCTCGGCGGAATTCTGGCCGGCATGGCCTTCGGATGGACCGGCGCGGCTAGCGCGGCCATCATGTTCCTGCCCATACCGGCGGCAATCTTTTTTCTCAAGGAAAAGCGTGTTCAGGTCGATTCGCGGAAGCTGCTCGGCGATGCCCGCAAGCAGCTCAAGAAGATCGTCAGGGCAAAGACGATGTGGGTCGCGGCCTGTTTCAGCTTTCTCTTCTATTTCGCGCCGGGCATCCAGACCGCGTTGTTCTACAGGCAGCAGAACGTGCTGCACATGAGCACCGAGCAACAGGGGCTGATGTTCTTTCTGAACGGCATCTTCGCGATGGCGACAGCGACGCTTTACGGTACGTATGCGGCCAAGCGCTGGACCCTGCGCCGGCTGCTCTTCTGGTGCATCCTCGCCGGCGCCCTCGCGCAGATGTGTTATGCCTTCTACGATTCCATGGGCCAGGCGTACGTCATCGAGAGCTTGTGGGGGCTGGGCTGGGCGGCGGCGGACATGTCTTTGACGGACCTGTACATGCGCGCCACTCCGGAAGGCAGCGAGGCACTCGGCTTCTCACTGATGGTCAGTGTCCGCAATCTGTCGTTGTTCGGTGCCGACTGGAT
>JAJYTX010000171.1 GCA_021792815.1 Pseudomonadota bacterium | reverse complement strand
GCCGCGGAGGCGGGAGTCGATGACTTTCTCGCCGAGGCGACGCCGGAAGCGAAGCTCGAACTGATCCGCAGACACCAGTCGGAGGGGCGCCTGGTCGCGATGACCGGCGACGGCACCAACGACGCGCCGGCGCTCGCGCAGGCCGACGTGGCGGTGGCGATGAACACCGGCACCCAGGCGGCCAAGGAAGCCGGCAACATGGTCGACCTCGACTCCAATCCCACCAAGCTGATCGAGGTGGTGGAGACGGGCAAGCAGATGCTGATGACCCGCGGATCGCTCACCACCTTCAGCATCGCCAATGACATTGCCAAGTATTTCGCCATCATTCCGGCGGCCTTCGCCACCACTTATCCGCAGCTCAACGCGCTCAACATCATGCGCCTGGCCAGTCCCTTCTCGGCGATCCTCTCGGCGGTGATCTTCAACGCCCTGGTCATCGTCGCGCTGATTCCACTCGCCCTGAAGGGCGTGCGCTACCGGCCGCTCGGCGCCGTGACGCTGCTGCGGCGCAATCTGCTGATCTACGGTCTGGGCGGCATCCTCGTGCCGTTCGCCGGGATCAAGCTCATCGACATGTGTCTGCAGCTCGTCCACCTGGTCTGAGAGGTACGCCATGAAAGACATCCTCCGGCCGGCGATCGCGCTGCTGATCGTCATGACCGCGATCACCGGCATCGCGTATCCGCTGGTGGTCACGGGTGTGGCGCAGGTGCTGTTCCCCGCCCAGGCCGCCGGCAGCCTCATCGTCCGCGACGGCAGGCTGATCGGCTCGCGTCTGATCGGCCAGCCCTTCAGCGATCCGAACTACTTCTGGAGCCGGCCCTCGGCGACCGGTCCGCAGCCCTACAACGGTCTTGATTCGACCGGGTCCAATCTGGGGCCGCTCAACCCGGCGTTGATCGATGCGGTGAAGGCGCGCATCGCGGCGCTGCGGGCCGCCGATCCGGGCAACCGCGCGCCCATACCGGTGGATCTGGTGACCGCCTCGGCGAGCGGTCTGGATCCGGACATCAGCGTGGCGGCGGCCTATTACCAGGCCGGCCGGGTCGCCCGTGCCCGCGGCCTGCCGCTGCCCCGCGTGCGGGCATTGATTGCCGCTCATGCAAGCGGTAGGTTGCTCGGGATGATCGGCGAGCCGCGCGTCAACGTACTGGAACTCAACCTGGCCCTCGAGCGGATGCATTGAACGGACCTGCAGTCGCGCCGCACCTCGCCGGCGAAGCGCGCCGGCGCGCGGGCGATTGCCGCGATGCCCCATCACACGCATGAGCCGCACCGATCCCTTGGGCGAGACACGACCTGATCCGGATCAACTGCTGGCGCGCGTCAAGGCGGAGGAGGCGCGCGCGGCCCGCGGTCGTCTGAGAATCTTCTTCGGCGCTTCCGCCGGAGTGGGCAAGACCTTCTCCATGCTGGAGGCGGCGCGCGTCGCCCGGGCTGGCGGCAGCGACATCGTGATCGGCTACCTCGAGCCGCACGGCCGCCCGGAAACCGAGCGTCTCGCCGAAGGGCTCGAGCGGCTGGCGACGCTCGCGGTGAGTTACAAGGGAATCCTGCGCCAGGAATTCGATCTCGATGCGGCGCTCGCGCGCCGGCCGGCCGTGCTGCTGGTCGATGAGCTCGCCCACTCCAACCTCACCGGCGGCGTGCCCCAGCCGCGTCACCCCAAGCGCTGGCAGGACATCGAGGAGCTGCTCGAGGCGGGCATCAGCGTCTGGACCACGGTCAACGTCCAGCATCTCGAGAGCCTGAACGATCTCATCTACCAGACCACCGGTGTCCGTCAGAGCGAGACCCTGCCCGACAGGGTGTTCGATGAAGCCGACGACATCGAGCTGATCGACCTGCCGGCCGACGATCTGCTGGCGCGGTTGCATGCCGGAAAGGTCTACGTGTCGGAAGCCGTGGCCGGCGCCGTCGAACGCTTTTTCCGCAAGCCCAACCTCATGGCGCTGCGCGAGATCGCGCTGCGCCGCGTTGCCGAGCGTGTCGAGGCCGCCTCGCGCGCCATGCGCTCGGCCGGTCCCGGCGCGCGCATCGCCGGCGATCACATCCTGGTCGCGGTCGGACCGGACCTGCAGGCCGAGCAACTGGTGCGGACCGGCAAGCGTACCGCGGATGCGTTCGCCGCCCGTTGGACGGTCGTGTACGTCGAGACGCCGGCGCTGTTGCGCCTGTCGGATGCGGACCGCAACCGGCGCATTGCGGTGCTGCGCCTGGCGGAATCGCTCGGGGCGGAGACCGTGACGCTCGACGGACCCTCGGCCGCCGCCGCGCTGCTCGAGTACGCGCAGATGCGCGGCGCCACTCGCATTCTGGTCGGCACGCCCAAGCGGCGCGGCTGGCGCGCGTGGGTCCGAGGCTCGACGTCGAGCACGCTGGTCAAACGGGCCAAGGGATTCGATGTGGTGGTGGTGGCGCCGGCGGATGCGCTGAAGCCACGCACCTCGCCGTTTCATATGGCAGGACCCGCTCCCGAAGCGGCGCTGCGCCGGGACCGCTACGGCTGGGCCGCGGGCATCAGCGTGCTGTGCACGCTGCTCGCATTCGGGATGTATCCGCACTTCAAGCTCTCGAATCTCGCCATGGTGTATCTGCTCGGCGTCACGGTGGCCGGGCTGAGGTTGGGGCGCGGCCCCTCGGCGCTGACGGCCGTGCTCAACGTGCTGATTTTCGATTACTGCTTCGTTCCGCCGCGCTTCACGTTCGCCGTGTCCGACGTGCAGTACTTCGTGACGTTCGGTGCCATGCTGACCATCGGCCTCGTCATCGCGACTCTGACGGCCAACGTGCGTCAGCAGACGCGGGTTGCCGGAGCCCGCGAGCGGCGCACGGCGGCCCTGTATGCCATGAGCCGCGAGCTCGCCGTCACCCGCGGCATCGAAAGCATGGCGAGTGTCGCGGTGCGTCATGTGGCCGAGGTGTTTCAGTGCCGGGCGGTCGTTCTGCTGCCGGACTGGGAGGGAAAATTGCAGCGTCCCGCGGGCCCGGCGCTCGAGAATTCCCTGCGCGGGGCGGACCTGGCCGTTGCGCAGTGGGTCAACGACCACGGCCGGCGCGCGGGTCTGGGCTCGGATACGCTGCCGGCGGCGCCGGCGCTGTATGTGCCGCTCGGTGACGAGAGTCGTGCCACGGGCGTCCTGGCGGTGCTGCCGGTCAATCCCCGCCGCGTGCTGCTGCCAGAGCAGAGCCACCTGCTCGATACCTTCGCCAGCCAGATCGGCCTGGCGATCGATCGGGTGCGCCTCGCGGAAGTGGCCCACGCCTCCAGCCTGGCCGCCGAACGGGAGAGTCTGCGCAACACGCTGCTCGCCTCGATCTCACACGACCTGCGCACGCCATTGGCGGTGATGGTGGGGGCGGCGAGCACTCTGGCCGAGCGAGGCGAGGTGCTCGAGGCAGCCCAGCGGATCCAGCTCGCCGCGTCCATCGAGCTCAAGGCCCGCGAGATGGCGGACCTCGTGTCGAACGTGCTCGACCTGATGCGCTTCCAGTCCGGACAGGTGGCGCTGCGGCGTGACTGGCAGTCGCTCGAGGATCTCGCAGGTGCGGCGCTGCAGCGGCTCGATGAGCGTCTGAAGGACCATCCCGTGGAGCTGCATCTGCCGCGCGACCTGCCCCCGGTCCACGTGGATGCCGGCCTCGTCGTGCAGCTGTTCGGGAACCTCTTCGATAACCTGGCCAAGTACACCCCGCCTGGCACAAGCGCCTCGGTGTCCGCGGCGGATGAGGGCGCGAACGTGCGCGTCGTGGTGGAGGACGACGGTGCGGGCTTCCCGCCAGGGGATCCGGAACGGCTGTTCGAGAAGTTCCAACGCGGCTCGGGCGAAGGCGCCGTGGCCGGCGCCGGCCTGGGGCTCGCCATCTGCCGTGCGATCGTGCGGGCCCACGGCGGCGAGATCGAAGCGCATCGGGGCGCAGGCGGGGGCGCGCGGTTCGAGTTCACCCTGCCGGCGCGGGAGCCGCCCGCGTGACCGAAGCCATGCACCAGGTGCTGGTGATCGAGGACGAGCCGGCGATCCGCAGGGTGTTGAAGGTGCTGCTCGAGGCCGAGCGCTATCGGGTCATCGAGGCCGATTCGGCGCTGCGCGCCGAAATCGAGGCCCGCACGCACAAGCCGGACCTGCTGCTGCTGGATCTGGGGCTGCCGGATGGGGACGGGCTTTCGATCATCCGGCGGGTGCGCGCCTGGTCCCCCGTTCCCATCATCGTGCTGTCGGCCCGCACCCAGGAGGAACAGAAGATCGCCGCCCTGGACGCCGGCGCCGACGACTATGTGACCAAGCCTTTCAGCGCCCCTGAGCTGCTGGCGCGCGTGCGCGCGGGCCTGAGGCGCAACGTACGCGGCCCCGAGCCGTCCCCGGTCCTGCGGCTCGGCGCGCTCGAGCTCGATCTCGCCAGGCGCGAGACGCGCAGTCCCTCGGGAGAGGTGCGCCTCACGCCGCTCGAGTACCGGCTGCTCGAGTGCCTCGCGCGGCATCTCGGTGCGATCGTGACCCAGAATCAGCTGATCCGCGAAGTGTGGGGGCCGGAGCGACTCGGGGACTCGCGGGGCCTGCGGGTGGGCATCATGAGCCTGCGCGCCAAGATCGAGCCCGACCCGCGCAAGCCGCGCTACCTGATCACCGAAGCCGGCCTCGGCTATCGTCTGCGCGCCGATGAGCCCTGAGGTCTAGGTCAGCGACACGACCAGCTTGGCGGAGTGGCTGCGCCAGTTGATGGGGATGACGAACGAACGGGTGCCCGGCTTGTGCGGGATCCGCGGCTGGTCTCCCGTGAGCACGCTCGGCACCGAAATCACGAAGTCGTGGCCGAAGTCACGCCGCGCGTTGCCCGAGATGGTGTTGGCGACCTCGCCTACCAGGTCGAGCATGCTCTCGTGGCTGAAGTCGTTTTCCTGCATCTTCATCAACAGCACCGTCAGCATGGCCCGGGGCGCGGTGAAGTACACCACGCCCTGCCGTTTGCCCGAAACGGTGATGATGCCAGTGTAATCGTGCACCGCCGGCTCGCCCTCGAGGAGGTAGGGCGAGCCGATGGTCGCCGGCTGCTGAGCGGCCACCTCGAAATACCGGGTGGTGCCCTCGACAAAGGTCTTCAGTTCCTCTTCCCGCAGCATCTGCGCGCTCTGTGCTCTGCAGTCCGTGGTCAGGATATCAGCTCGGCGAGGGCATCATTGAGCTGCCGGTCGGTGAACGGCTTGTGCAGGAAGCCGTTCGCTCCCTGCTCCATCGCCTGCACCGCGGTCGCCTTGTCGGTGAGCGCCGAGATGACCAGGATGCGCATGGCCGGCTTGAACTCGATCAGCCTGCCGATGCACTCGATGCCGTCCATCTGCGGCATGGTCAGGTCCATGGTGACGAGGTCCGGATCGGTCCGCCGGGCGAGATCGAGCGCCTGCACGCCGTTGCTGGCCGTGCCGACCACCACGATCTCCGCGAACTGCTGCGAGCGCTCGATGCGTCGTCGCATGATGTTCGAGTCATCGACGATCAGCAGGCGCACCGGCCGTGTGTCGCCGCCGCTGATGCCCTGCTCCATGCCCATTGCGGTCCGTCCGCGCCGACGCTCAGGCGACCGCTGGGGCCTGAACGGCCTGCGGCAGGGCGATCTTGAAGCGGGTGAATCGGCCCGGGTGGGTGCTCACCCCGATCCGGCCACCGAGTCCGTACACGGTGCGCGCCACCACATCCATGCCGACGCCCCGCCCGGCATCCATGGAGATTTCCTCCCGAGTCGAGAAGCCGGGCCGGAAGATCAGCGCCAGGGCCGACCGGTCGTCGAGCGTCGCCGCCTGTTCCCCCGTCAGGATGTTTCGGCGTACCGCCGCCTGTTTCAGTGCTTCGGGCGACAGGCCGGCGCCATCGTCCTCGAAAACGAGTTCGTATCCGCCCGCCGAGCAGTGAAAGTCCACGCGCACCTCGCCGGCGTCGGCTTTGGCCCTGCTGCGGCGGAGCTCGCACGGCTCTATGCCGTGCACCGCGGAATTGCGCAGCATCTGGATGACGCAATCCTTCACGGCGCCGAGATAGGCGGTCGGCACCTGCGCCAGGCCGTCGAGCGTGAGCCGGATCTGCTTGCCCTGGTCCTGCGCCAGCCTCGCGGACAGCTGCTGCAGCATCGTGGTGAGGTCGGCAGCCGCGTTGCAGGAAGGCGCGGCGCTCTGCGGCTCGAGCGGCTGCTGTGCGGCGCCCGCCGGCAGGTGCGGCAGGCTCAGGGTGGCCTCTGGCGCCGGATCGACCCTGAGCGCCATCATGCGCGCGGTCATTTCCCGGACCCCGCGCAGGTGCGCCAGCAGTTCATCGAGCTTGAGCACCACGGGCAGAAAGTCGTTGCCGGTCAGCTCCGGTTTGGCTTTCAGCTCGCTCACCATGTCTTCGAGGTGATGCACGCGCCGGGCGATGCTCATCACGTTCAGCGCCGAGGCTTCTCCCTTGATCGTGTGCAGTTCGCGC
>JAJYTX010000170.1 GCA_021792815.1 Pseudomonadota bacterium | reverse complement strand
CTAGCGGATCGGGTATCCGCACTTCTTCCTCTACACGGCGAGTCTCAGCATCCCGGGGTTGCTGCTGCTGGCGTGGCTGTGGCGCAGGCTGCCCCGCGGGAACGGCTCCATGCCACAGGCCTACCGGGCGGAAGCCGAGCGCATCGACGCTGGAGCCGGCTGAAGGGGCGCGCGGCCGGCCACGAGGCGCACCGCGATCGGAAACGCGCCGCACGGGACGACGCAGTTGTTTCCTGGCCCGCAGCGACCGGACGCGCCGCCGCAGGGTCTCAGGATGCGCTGGCGAGCCGCATATCGATCCGACCCGTGCAACCGCGAGGGACCGGATGAGCGGGAATCAGGATTCGAACAGATCAAGCCCGTCGAGAGAGCTGGCCCGCAGCGTTGAGTCATCTCCGCGCGACTCGCCGTGGGCATCGTCATCGCCGGCTTCCACGTCCACCGAACCGCTCCAGTCCTCCGGAGGCTCGGCCGCCTCGATGAGGCCATCCTCCCACTGCGCGTCCCAGTCCTCGAGGTCCATCTCCTCGACGGTACCGTCGAAGTACTGGATATCGATGGTGCCGTCGTCGTCATCGACCGCGACCACTTCGAAAAGCTCACCGCCATTCGAGCGGTACCAGTCACCGATTCTCGGTCGTGGAGCCATCATGGTCAGTCCTCGCCGCAGCGCAGTCCCCCGACGCTTCGGATCACGCGTCAGTGCGGTTACGCGTGACACGCCCGCCGGACCGCAGAGCTGGTATTCTCCTTCCGCCGGGCAAGGGACGTACTCTCATGGTGCACCCACGCTCACCCTCTTTCAAGCTTCGGTGCCCGCTGACACCGTCGACCCTGCGCAAGGGCTGCGCAGGGCTGCCGGTGCAGACATCGTACCGGTGTGCGCATCGGTATCCACGGGCCGCCTCCAGAAACCGGCAGGATCCTTTCCATGCTCGCCCAGCCCCTGAAATTCTTCGTCGTCTTTTTCGCAGTGGTCGAACCGATCTCGCTGCTACCCATTTTCAGCAGCCTCACCCAGGACGCCAGCCGGGAATACCGTCGTCTGATGGCGGTGAAGGCCACTGTGGTCGCAGCGGTGATCCTGGCCCTGTTCGCTCTCGGCGGGGCACCGTTTCTCGCCCTGATGGGCATCAGCCTGGGCGCTTTCCGCATATTCGGCGGGGTGCTGCTGTTCCTTCTCGCCCTGGAGATGGTCTTCGCCCGCGAGTCTGGCAGCCGGACCTCGAAGGACGAACAGGCCGAGAGCCACCGCCGCGCGGATATCTCCGTGGTTCCGCTGGCCTTTCCGTTCATCTCGGGGCCCGGAGCGCTCGCCACCGTGCTGCTGTGGTTCGGGCCTCTGCACCTGCTGCGCCAGCCCCTGCAGTTCCTGCTGCTCTTCCTGGCGGTGCTGCTCGTGCTGACCATTGCTCTGGTCATCATGTGGTTGGCCGAGCCGCTGATGCAGCTGATCGGAGTCACGGGCGTCAATGTGGCCGGCCGGCTCTTCGGCGTGGTGCTGGGAGCGCTCGCCGTGCAGTTCGTGGTCGACGGCTTCAAGGCCGCGTTCCTGCATGGAAGCTGAGTCCGGCGCGCCTTTCCCGCGCCATGGGTGTGCATTTACGCCCCCGGAGAGTCCCGAGGCACCCGGTCCTGATCGCTCTCAAACTCTGCCAAAGGCCAAGTCCCAGACCGCGTGCCCCAGCCGCTCCCCTCGCCGCTCGAAGCGGGTGGCCTGACGCTCTTCGGGACGGGGCACGAATCCCCCCTGCGGCGCCAGATTGCGCAGGCACGGCTCGGCGGACAGATGCACCAGCATCTCCTGCGCGTAGGGCTCCCAGTCCGTCGCCAGACGCAAGGTGCCACCGGATTTCACCCGCTCGGCCAGAAGGCGGACGAAATCCGGCTGGATGAGTCGCCGCTTGTGATGGCGCTTCTTCGGCCACGGGTCGGGGAACAGGATCAGAACCTCATCGAGGCACGCTCCCGCGAGACGGTGCCGCAGCACCTGCACCGCGTCGTCGCAGACCACCCGAACATTGCCCAGACCCCGCTGCTCGAGCTGCAGCAGCAACCGCCCGACCCCCGGCCGGTGCACCTCGATGCCGAGAAAGTCCCGCTCCGGATGTGCCTGGGCCAGCGCGATCAGATTGTCGCCGTTGCCGAAACCGATCTCCGCGACCCGTGCCGCCCGTCGACCGAACAGCGCATCGAGGTCGATCAGGCCGTCGGAATCGACGCCATACTTCGGCCAGAGCGTCTCGAGCGCGCGCACCTGTGCGGGTGTAATGCGCCCCGCGCGGGTGACGAACGAGCGGATGGCACGGGCGTGTTCGGTCTGGCTCAACATCGATAGCGGGCGAGCGGCTGGGCCGCGTGGAAGAGGAGCAGCGCACACCGCAGCAAACGGCGGGTGCCCTGTCCGGCATACACCCCGGGCGCGCGGATATCGATCAACGGGATACTCTCCTCGTCGGGTGCGGCCCGGGCGGTTCGCGGTCCGATCTCCACGGCGCCCTCGGTGGTGAGTTCGTTCATCAGAGCGATTCTAGCGAGTTGCCCCGCCGCCGGGAGCCTCTCGGAGGGAGGATCCGCGCCGCAAGATCGCCCACTGCGAACCGATCACCCCGATCGCGGGCAGGGCACGGTCTGCGTCAGCGCAGGGGTCGCGGCCAGATGCCGGCGTGGAACCCGAGCAGCCGAGGCCTCAGGAGCCGGGCAGACTCCCGGTCGGGTCATCGGCGCCGCCGTCGATCCGGGCCGCGCCGCTCAGAGCCGGCAGCCGTTCGCTCACCAGGGCCTGAGCGAGATCCATGTCGATCTCACCCCTCGGGGTTCGTCTGCGATCGAGCTCCTCGAGAATGGCGAGCTGCCGCTGCCCGCGCCGCAGGGCATCGCGGTAGGAGATTTCGCGGTGGAACATCACCATGCTGTAGCGTGGAATGAACCGATCCGGGAAACGCTTCTCCAGCGCAAAAGCGAGCTGTTTGCGGCGCAGAAAGACCGGATCGCGGACACCATCGCGCATCTCCAGGTAATTCTCCAGTGCCATGTGCGCGATGGCCTCGGTGTCGGGACGGCGCTGACGCTCAAACTCCCCGAACAGCTCTTGCCAGTCGGCGCACCGCTCCAGCAGGCTCCCGAACACGGCGCAATCCTCGAACCCCGCATTCATCCCCTGGCCGTGGAACGGGACGATGGCATGCGCCGCATCGCCGAGCAGCAACAGCTTGCCGTCGAGGTGCCAGCCGGTGGTGTGCACGGTCGCCAGCTGGCCTTGCGGATTGCGGTGGAAATCCGCGAGCAGCGGCGCAAGCTGTCCACGCAGGTCGGGGAATTGCTCCGAAAAGAATCGCTCTGCGGCCGTGACAGTCGACAGTGCGGCAAAGCTTTCGGCACCCGCACGACCCAGAAACAGGGTCAGGGTAAAGCTGCCGTCCGGATTCGGCAGCGCGATGAGCATGAACCCGCCTCGGGGCCAGATGTGCAGCGCGTTCGGCTCGAGCACGTGCCTGCCGCCGACACCCTGCAGGGTCATTTCCTTGTAGTCGTGCTCGAGCGGCTCGATCCGCACGAGGGCAGCACCGGCCGCGGCGAGACTGGCGCGCAGCGCCGAACCGGCGCCATCGGCGGCGATGACGGTATCGATGGCCGATTCGTACCGGCGCGCCGACCGCCCGTCGAGGAACCGCAGCCGACCGGCGCCAGGGTCGAGACCGAGACATCGCTGCCCGAATCGCACCTCGACGCCGGCGCGCTCGGCCGCATCGGTCAGCACCCGGTTGAGCGAGGCACGTCCGACCGAATAATGAACTTCCTCCGGGCGCTGCCCGTACGGCTGGAACATCGGATGACCCGAGAGCTCATGCACCATCCGTCCGCGCAGGGCGATCAGGAGCGGCCGGACCCGGGGGAATACGCCACACTGCTGCAGCGGCCAGATGCCACGGGCCGACAGCGAGAGATTGATGGAGCGGCCCGCCTCGGCACGACCCGAGCGCGGATCGGCTCTGCGCTCGTAGAGTGTCACGGCAAATCCGCGCTGCGCCAACATGAGTGCCAGCAGCGCTCCGGTGAGACCCGCGCCGACGACCGTGACCTTCCCGGGCTTCATCAGTCCCCCACGGATCGCAGCGCTTCCTCGAGACGCTCCACGAAATCGCAGACATCCTCGAACCTGTTGTAGAGCGGTACCGGCGCGGCGCGGATGATGTCAGGCTCCCGCCAGTCGCATACCACGCCGTGCGCGCCGAGCCACTGGAACACCCGCCGGCCGCGTTCGGCACCCCCGCTCAGCCGCAGGGACAACTGCGCGCCGCGCGCCCCGGCGGCCCGCGGCGTGATCAGGCGCACCCCGGGCGTGCGCGCACTGATCAGTTGTTCGAGATACGCGGTGAGCGCCACCGATTTCTCACGCAAGCGCTCGGCCCCCGCCTCTCGGAACAGCGCCAGCGAGGCGATCAGCGGCGCCGTGGAGAGAATCGACTGGTTGCTGAGTTGGAAGCCGGCGGCGCCGCGCGCGGGGCGGAATTCGTCGGGCATCTCGAAGCGACTCGAGAGCTCGTGCCCCCACCAGCCGCCCAGGCGGTGGCGCGATGCGTCGAAATGACGCCGGTGCACGAAGCACCCGGCGATGGCCCCGGGTCCGGCATTGAGGTACTTGTAGCTGCACCAGGCGGCGAAGTCGGCATCGAGGCCCCGCAGCGGCGCCGGCAGATTACCCACGGCATGCGCCAGATCGAATCCGACGAGCGCCCCGGCGCGGCGGGCGGCACGCGTGATGCGCGGCAGGTCGAACGCCTGCCCCGTCAGGTATTGCACTCCGGGCCAGAGGACCAGCGCGATCTGCTCGCCCCGTCGGGTGAGCACGGTCTCGACGGCCTCTTCCGCGATCAGGGCCTCACCGTCACGCGGCGCCAGTTCGATCAGACATTCCCGCGGATCGAGGCCGTGCCATTGAAGATGCGTGGCCACCGCGTAACGGTCGGAAGGAAATGCTCCGGCTTCGATGAGGATCGCCCGTCGCCCGCCCGCGGGGCGATAGAAACTCGCCAGCATCAGATGCAGATTGACCGTTAGAGAATTCATCACGGCGACTTCCTCCGGCCGGCAGCCGAGCAGGCTGGCCACTTCCGCGGCCAGCGCGTCGTGATATGGGATCCAGGGCCTGCGCGCGTGCTCGTGGCCGAGTACCGCCAGGCGCTCCCAGTCGTCGAGCTCCTGCGCGAGCTCGGCGCGCGCCGCGAGCGGCATCAGCCCGAGAGAGTGGCCGCAGAGGTAGATGCACGGTTCGCCCTGCCCCGTGCGCGGCATACCGAAGCGCTGCCGCAGTGGGGCCAGCGGATCGGCGGCATCTCTCTCGAGGGCGGTGTGTCGCGCCGAGCCCATGGCTCAGTCCCGCTCCCCACGGCCGTCGGCGGCCATCAGAGCGGCACCTCGGGCGTACTCTCGGCGCCATGGCCCCGATCCGCCGGCGGTCGCTTCAGCAACAGCAGAATCGGCGAAATCGCCACGACGAATAGCATCAGTGCCCAGAATACGTCATCGAACGACATCATCAGAACCTGGCGCTGCATGAATGCGTAGATCTGACCGACGGCCATGCGCGAGGCGGCTGCGGGCGAGGCGCCGCGGCTCGCGAACAGCCGGGCGAGTACATGCACGGCATGCACATACGCTGCATTATGCGGCTGTAGTCGGCTCACCAGGCGCTCCTGGTGGAACTGTTCGCGGCGCGCAAGCAGTGCCTGCACCATGGCGATACCGACGCTGCCACCGACATTGCGCCCCACGCCGATCATGGCGGCCGCGTTGCCCGTGCGGTCCGGAGGCACGCCCACATAGGCCGCGGTAATCAGCGGCACGAACAGGAACGGGATGCCCGCGGACTGCCAGGCACGCGCGAACGCCACCTCGCCAAAGGTCACCGTGACCGCAAAGTGCGACATCGTCCACAGCGAGAAGCTGATCACCGCCAACGCGATCGCCATCAGGTTGCGGGGCCGGACGTGGCCGGTCAGCATGCCGGCGAGCGGCATGGTGACCAGCGTGATCATGCCGCCCAGGGTGAGCGCCAGGCCGGCCTGCATGGCCGTGTAACCCAGGACCTCCTGCACCATCTGGGGCACGAACTGCGTGCTGCCGAACAGGATCACGCCGATGATCATGATGATGAAGGTGCCGATGGCGAAGTTGCGGTGCTTGAACAGACGCATGTCGAGCAGCGGCTCGGGCGTAAACAGCTCCCAGACGACGAAACTCACGATGCACACCCCGGACACGATTGCCGCCGCGCGGATGATGGGACTCGCGAACCAGTCGTCCTGCACACCGCGGTCGGTCATCACCTCGAGCGCGCCGAGACCCACGGCAATCAACGCCGCACCCGTGAAGTCGAAGCGTATGCCCCGCGCCCAGCGGGCCTTGCGCTGCTCGACCAGAAGCGGCGGCTCGTCGACGAACCCCTCGACCAGCGTCAGCGACAGCATCCCCACC
>JAJYTX010000169.1 GCA_021792815.1 Pseudomonadota bacterium | reverse complement strand
CGAACGTCCCGGTGTTGGGTGGAATGTAGGGATGCCAGTTGGCCGCGCCGACGAACTTCAGGCCCGCGACCACGAAGATCACGATCACCGTGACCTTCAGGACAACCATGAAATTGGTGGCGTTGGCGGTCTCGCGGATGCCGACATAGCACAGTGCGCTCATCGCCAGCACGATCAGCACCGCCGGCACGTTGATGACCGCCCCGGTGGCCACCAGGTGCCCGCCCGCGCTCTGGGCGAACGGGGCGTTGATCCAGGCGGCCGGCAGGTGAATGTGCGCATCGGAGAGCAGATTCACCACGTACGCCGACCAACTCACCGCCACCGCCGAGGCCGAGATGCCGTATTCGAGCAGCAGGTTCCAGCCGATGAACCACGCCACCACCTCCCCCAACGTGGCATAGGTGTAGCTGTAGGCGCTGCCGGGCACCGGCAGAAAGGCGGCGAACTCCGCGTAGCACAAGGCCGCGAGGCCGCTGCCAAACGCCGCGATCATCAGCGAGAGCGTGATTGCCGGCCCCGATTCGTTGGCCGCCACCGTGCCCGTGAGCACGAAAATGCCCGTGCCGATGGTGGCGCCGATCCCGATCGCCATCAGCGCCCAGACGGACAGCGCCTGCTTCAACCGCTCGGCCCCGGTCCTGTCCGGTGCCACGACCGGGTGCACCGCGAACAGCTTGCGCCACAAGGAACCCTCGGTCGCCGTGACCGCGAGCCCGCTCTCGGTGGCATCGTTCATGATTTGGGCAACCCCATGCGGAAAATACCTATGCGCTCCAGTGTCTCATAGTTCAGATCGGCGCAAGGCCGCCCTGCATGGCCGGCGCCGACCGCCGGAGCGGCGTTTGCCCGCGCCATTTCCAGCGCTCAACGGATTCGCCACGCGTGACTGATCCAGCGCAGCTTTCCACGGGCTGGCCGGCGCAGACGCATGCTAGGATTACCGAGCCGCTCGGTTCGCGCCGCAGCCGCGAGTGTCCCCAGTCCCTAAGGAGTCCGCAATGTCCAGCGCCACTGCCCCGCAGGCCGTCCCGCCCGCCTCTGGAGCGAAGATCACCATCCGAGACGGCCGGCTCGTCGTCCCGGACAATCCGATCATCCCGTTCATCGAGGGCGACGGCACGGGCCCGGACATCTGGCGCGCCAGCGTGCGCGTGATGGACGCGGCGGTCGCGAAAGTTTACGGCGGGCGGCGCAGGATCCACTGGCTCGAGGTGTATGCCGGCGAAAAGGCTTACCAGCAATGCAACAGCTGGCTGCCGGACGAAACGGTTGCGGCCTGCCGCGACTACCTGGTGTCCATCAAGGGTCCTCTGACCACCCCGGTCGGCGGCGGCATCCGCTCGCTGAACGTCGCGCTGCGTCAGATGCTCGACCTGTACGTCTGCCTGCGCCCGGTGCGCTGGTTCAAGGGCGTGCCCTCCCCGGTCAAGCATCCCGAGAAGGTGGACATGGTGATTTTCCGGGAAAACACCGAGGACATCTACGCCGGCATCGAGTTCGAGTCCGGAACGGCCGAGGTCCGCGAGTTCCTCGCGCTGTTCAAGCAGCACTTCCCCAAGGCGTACGGCAAGATCCGCTTCCCGGAGAGCTCCGGCATCGGCATCAAGCCGGTCTCCAGGGACGGCTCGGAGCGCCTGATGCGTTCGGCGATCGAGTACGCGATTGCCAACGGACGGCGCAGCGTCACCATCGTCCACAAGGGCAACATCCAGAAGTTCACCGAGGGCGCATTCCGCAACTGGGGCTACCAGCTCGCAGAGCGTGAATTCGCCGCGCAGACCTATACCTGGGAGCAGTGGGAGCGCACCAAGGCGGCCAAGGGCGAACAGGCGGCCAACAGCGAGATGGATGCGGCCAGGCGCGCCGGCCGGATCATCGTCAAGGATGCGATCGCCGACATCACCCTGCAGCAGGTGCTCACCCGCCCCGACGAGTTCGAGGTCATCGCCACGTGCAACCTCAACGGCGACTACCTCTCCGATGCGCTCGCCGCGCAGGTCGGTGGCATCGGCATCGCCCCGGGCGGCAACATCAACTACCTGACCGGACACGCGGTGTTCGAGGCGACCCACGGCACCGCGCCCAAGTACGCCAATCTCGACAAGGTCAACCCGGGATCGGTGCTGCTGTCCGGCGAAATGATGCTGCGCTACATGGGATGGACCGAGGCGGCCGACGCCATCATCGGCGCCATGGATCGCACCATCGGCCAGAAGATCGTGACCTACGACTTCGCCCGCCTGATGGAAGGGGCGACCGAGGTGAAGACTTCCGCCTTCGGCGATGCGCTCATCAGAAATCTCTGACGACAGTCTCGCGCCCGACGGGGGGCCCGGGCATGCGGCGGCGCAGGACTGCGCCCGCCGCATTGCCGAGGCGTTCGATCGATACAACGCCGAGTTCCGCGCGATCACCCGTCGCGCGCCGCTGCGCTTCGACAACCGCGACTGGAAGGGCAGCCAGCGTGACATCGTCGAGCGTATAGAGCTGTACGATCTGTTCGTCGATCACACCGTCGAGGAAGTCCGCGCGCTGCTCGGCGGGCGGGCGTTGGATCGGGGCCTGTGGCAGCAGATCCGCGCCGCCTTCGTCACCCGGGTGGCCCGGCTGCCTGACGCCGAGTTTCCCAAGACCTACTTCAGCTCGGTGAGCCGCCGGCTGTTCGGCACCATAGGCGTCGCGCCGGACATCGAGTTCGTCGCCACCGATCTCGACCCGCTCGCGAACGCCACCTCGGCCGTGGTCACCAACACGTACGTCAACCACGGATCCCTGCCTCTGCTCATCGAGGATCTGCTGGGCGACGTGCGTTTTCGCACGCCCTGGAGGGATCTCGATGCGAGCATCCGTCACGTCAGCACCGAGGTGCAGCGCCACCTCGAGAGCCTCGGCCGCGATGCGGGCGTGCACCGCATCGAGGTGATCCGCCCCGTCTTCTACCAGATGTCCCGCGCCTACATCGTCGGCCGGATCATGGGCGCCGGGCTGTGCGTGCCGCTGGTCATGGCGCTGAGGAACTCCGGCAGCGGCATGATGGTCGACGCGGTAATGATGGCCGAAGGCGACGTCAGCATCGTTTTCAGCGTCTCGCGCTCGTATTTCCACGTGGATCTCGACCGGGTCGACGAGGCCGTCGCGTTCCTGAAATCCCTGCTGCCGCGCAAGCCCGTCAGCGAGCTGTTCACCATGCTCGGGCGCGCCAAGCAGGGCAAGACCGAGCGTTACCGCGAGATCATGCGCCACCTCGAGAGCACCGAGGATCATTTCGTGCACGCCGCCGGCGACAAGGGTCTGGTCATGGTGTGTTTCACCCTGCCCTCGCTCGAGGTGGTCTTCAAGGTGATCCGTGACCGATTCCCCTATCCGAAGAGCGTCGCGCGCGCCGAGGTGCTCGAGAAATACCAGCTCGTGTACCGGCACGACCGCGCCGGCCGCCTGGCCGATGCCCAGGAGTTCCGCCGGCTGCGCCTGCCCACGCGGCTGTTCGCGCCCGAGCTGCTCGAGGAGCTGCTGCAGGAAACGGCCCTCACCGTACGCCAGGATGGCGAATACCTCGACTTCGACCACCTGTACATGGAGCGGCGCATGATTCCGCTCAACCTGTATCTGCGCTCGGCCGCGCCGGCGGCCGCCGAACAGGCCGCGATCGACTACGGCCAGTGCATCCGCGATCTCGCCAACACCAATATCTTTCCAGGCGATCTGTTGCCGAAGAACTTCGGCGTCACGCGCCACGGACGGGTGATCTTCTACGACTACGACGAGCTGTGCCGGGTGACGGACTGTCACTTCCGCGACCTGCCGGTGCCGACCAACCCCGAGGACGAAATGCGCGCCGAGGCGTGGTTCTACGTGGGCGAGCAGGATGTCTTCCCGGAGACCTTCGGCAGCTTCCTCGGCTTCGACGCCGCGCAACGCGCCGCGCTGATGCGCGTGCACGGCGAGATCTTCACGGCCGCCTACTGGCGTCAGGTGCAGCAGCGCCTCACGGACGGCGAAGTGCTGGAAGTGCTGCCCTACCACGCCTACCGCGTGCGGGTCGCAAGCAGCGCGTAACGCTGCGGCGCGCACCGCGCGGCCGCCGGGGGGGCGGGGATTGATCGGCGCGCGGCAGCGGCTAGACTGCCCGCCATGAGCCGCATCCTCATCGTCCTCGGCGCCGCGCTGATTCTGATCGGCCTCGGCTGGCCCTGGGTCCGACGCCTGCCGCTGTTCAAGCTGCCGGGCGATATCGTCATCGACCGGCCGGGCTTTCAGTTCTTCTTTCCGATCACCACCATGCTGATCGTCAGCCTGGTGGTGTCCATCCTGGCGTGGATCTTCCGGCGCTGAAGCACGCCGGGCCCGGCCGGCCCCGCCCGGCTAGGACTCGAGGCTGAATCGATCGGCATCGAGGTGCGCGGGAAAGCGCTCGCGAAATGCCCCCAGCGAGGACGCGTCGAGGCTCACACTGCTCAGGGCCGCCGCGGCGCCGAGGCCGGCGAGCGGCTGTCCGAGGAAGTCGCAGACGCGGCTGTCCCCGGCGTGTTCGCGGCCTTCGCCGTCTGCTCCGATGCGGTTCACACCGATGACGTACGCCTGATTCTCGATCGCCCGCGCGACCAGCAGCTGGCGCCAGGCGTAGGCTCGGACCGCCGGCCAGTTGGCGACATACACCAGCGCGTCATACTCCAGTCCCGGCCTGCGGCGGCTGAACACGGGGAAGCGCAGGTCGTAGCACACGAGCGGACAGAAGCGCATGCCGCGCCACTCGGTGCACCACGCCTGCCGTCCCGGGCTGAAATGCTCGTGCTCCCCGCCCATGCGGAACAGGTGCCGCTTGTCGTAATGACGCACGACGCCGCCAGGCTCGGCCCACAGCAGGCGGTTGAAGTAGCGCCCGTCGTCCACCGTCATCACACTGCCGGTCACCACGGCACCCAGCCGCTGCGCGATCTGCCGCAGCCACAGCGCCGTCGGGCCGTCGGGCGGCTCGGCGAGGCGCTCGGGCTGCATGCTGAACCCGGTGGTGAAGGTTTCCGGCAGGACCACCAGGTCCGTACGGCCCTCCAGCGGCGCGAGCAGCCCCTGCAGGCGCACCCGGTTGGCTTCCGGGTCCTGCCAGAGTATCGGCTGCTGCACGAGTGTGACCCGTACGCTCACGAGGTCCGCGCCTCAGGCCCCTGCCCGGCCGAGCCGCGCGGCGAGTCCGGCGAGCCGATCCGCCGCCTGATCGAGCGTCTCGTCGCGCTTGGCGATGCACAGGCGCACCACCGACAGCTCCGGTGGCGCGGCGTAGAATGGCGAGAGCGGGAGGGTCGCTACCCGGGCCTCGGTCAGGGTGCGCTCGGCGAACGCGATGTCCCCGGGCAGACATAGCTCGCGGAAATCGAGCAGCTGGAAGAAGGTGCCCTCGGCCGGCGGCAGCGAAAAGCCGCAGCCGGCGAGCGCCGCACGCAGCCGGTCGCGCTTGGCCTGGAAAAAGCCCGGCAAGTCCCGACCGACGTCGCGTCGTTCGGCAAGGTACGCCGCGATCGCCCACTGCAGCGGATGGGCGATGCTGAACGTGTTGAACTGGTGGACCTTGCGCAGCTCGCCGGTGAGAGCCGCCCGGGCGACGCCATAGCCGACCCGCAGTCCCGTAGCGTGCAACGTCTTGCCGAAGGAGAACACCGCGAGGCTGCGCTCGCGCAGCTCCGGGTGGGCCAGGACGGACGCATGGGCGCGACCGTCGAACACCATGTGCTCGTAGACCTCATCGGACAGGACGACGATCTCCCGGCCCCGGATTGCCGCGGCGAGTTCATCCAGGTCCCCGGCCGTGGCGGCGGTGCAGGCCGGATTGTGCGGCGAGTTGAACAGGATCAGACGCGTGCGGCCGTTGATGGCCGCGCGCACACGCTCCCAGTCATAGCGGAAATCAGGCAGCGTGAGCGGCAGACGCACGCAGCGCGCGCCGGCGAGGCGCACCGCAGGCTCGTACGAGTCATACGCCGGATCGAACGCGATGACTTCGTCGCCGGGCCCCGCCAGCGCCTGGATGCCCGAGTAGATCGCTTCGGTCGCCCCCAGCGTCACCGTGATCTCGGAGTGAGGATCGAACTCGAGCCCATGGCTCGAGGCGAGCTTGCGCGCGATGGCCTCGCGAAGCGCCATCAGCCCTTCCATGGGCGCGTACTGGTTGTGGCCCTCGCGCATCGCCTGCGCCACCAGTTCCGCGAGCCGCGGATCGATCGGGTAGTCGGGAAATCCCTGGCCGAGATTCAGCGCGCCGAGCGCGCGGGCGCGGCGCGACACGGTGGTGAAGATCGTCGTGCCGACATCGGGCAGTTTGCCGCGCGCAATGCTCATCAGGTGTAACCCGCGGCGGCCGCTCAACCCAGTTCGGCGGCAGCCAGCGCCGCGCCGATCACGCCCGCCTGACCGGCGAACTGCGCCGGACGGATCTCGGCCTCGGAGCGCAGCAGGGGCTGGAAATCCGCGTAACGCTCGCTGATGGCCCCGCCCAG
>JAJYTX010000168.1 GCA_021792815.1 Pseudomonadota bacterium | reverse complement strand
GATAACGCCGGGCCGAACGCGCCGAGAGGCGTGCGCTCGCGATGACGAGCGGTACCCGCCGGCGCCGGCATTCGCGGTACAGGTTCGGCCATAATTCCGTTTCCAGGATCACGGCGAGGCGCGGCTGAGCGCGATCGAGGAAGCGGCGTACCGACCCCGGCAGATCGTAAGGCAGATAACGCGTCGTGATCGACGGACCGAGGGTGTCGGCACGGGCGGCGCCTGTCGGCGTGAAGGCCGTGACCAGCACAGGCAATGCCGGGAAGCGCCGGCGCAGTCCTTTGACCAGTATGGCGGCAATCTGGACCTCGCCGACCGAAGCGGCGTGGATCCACACCGGGCCGCCCCGTACGGCCGGTCCGAAACCGAAGCGCTCGCCGATACGGCTCCAGGGGCCGCGATGACCGCGACTGCCCCAGACGAGCAGGGCGGCGTGCAACGGTGCCACCAGATAGATCGCCAGCAGGTACAGCAGGCGCACGGGGTCAGGCGCGCGGTACAGCCGGATCGGGCGGCTGCAGTGGAAGTTGCCGGTAGCCGCCGAGCAGCGCATGCCAGTCGGCATCGGTGAATCGCTCGGCCGGCAGGCTGTAGGCGATCTTTTCCAGCGAGCGGCGCAGGCGGACCAGATTACCGTCGCGCCACAGTCCCTCGGGGCGCAACCGGCACCGGTCGAAGTCCACCAGGTACACGCCGTGCTCGCCGAGCAGCACGTTGTGCGCATTGAGATCGGCATGACACACGCCCAGATCGTGGAACCGGCGGATGCAGCGGCCGATCGAGATCCAGGTGAGCAGCGGCAGCGGGCCGGCGTGCAGTGCTTCCGTCAGAGACCCTGCCGACGCGAGCCGCCCGGTGATGATGTCGCCGCGGTAGACACGACCCTGGCGGACATAGCGGGCGGCCACCGGCACCGGCACCGGCAGTCCCGCCAGATGCAGCCGATGAGTGAGTGCCCACTCCGCGAAGGGGCGGGTCTGGTCCTCCGCGCGCCACAGGTACCGGTCCGCCAGGATGCGGGCCGCGAGTCCACCGCGCCGGTAATGCCGCAGGACCAGGTCCTGCCCGGCGGTGCGCACGTAATGCGTCGTGCCGCGACCACGCGCCGTGCCGGTGAGCGCATCGCGCCCCGCCCAGAACTCCGGCTCGAACCAGCAGGGGCTGAAATTGCGGGCGAGCGCGGCGTTGTATAGCATGGCGCCCCCAGCACAGACCAGGCGCTTGACCGCGGACCCGAGCGGCCAGCTTCCGTTCACCGGCCGGTACCCTCCGCTTCGATGTCCCGGATGTTGCCCCCAGACCGACCGCCGCGCAGCGTTTGCATCCTCAGACTCTCGGCACTCGGAGACACCTGCCACGTGGTGCCGGTCGTGCGCACGCTGCAGCACGTGTGGCCGCAGACGCAGCTGACTTGGATCATCGGCAAGGCCGAGGCGCGCTTGATGGAGCTCATCGATGGGGTGGAGTTTATCACCGTGGACAAGCGGGCCGGGCTGCAGGCCGGTCGTGCGCTGCGCGAGCGCCTCGGCGGTCGCCATTTCGACGTCCTGCTGCACATGCAGCTGTCACTGCGGGCGAGTCTCCTCTCGCGCGCAGTGCGGGCCGACACCCGCCTGGGATTCGACCGACCGCGGGCGCGCGAGCTGCAGTGGGTGTTCACCAACGCGAGGATCGCCCCCCGGTCGGGCGAACACGTGCTCGATAGTTTTTTCGGCTTCACGGCGGCGTTGGGCATCCGGGAGCGGGTGCTGCGTTGGGACGTTCCTTTGCCTGCCGAGGCGCTCGCCTACGCCGAGCGGCTGATTCCCGAGGGGCAGCGGACGCTCGTCATCAGCCCCTGCTCGAGCCATGCGCTGCGCAACTGGAGTGCGCGCGGCTACGCGCAGGTGGCCGATCATGCCGTGCGCCGGCATGGGATGCGGGTGATCCTGGCGGGCGGACCGACGCAGCCGGAGAAGCGGATGGGCGCGGAGATTGCGCGCGCGGCGGCCGTGCCACTCCTCAACCAGATCGGGCGTGACACGCTGCCGCAGATGCTGGCGCTGCTGCAGCGGGCCACGGTGCTGCTCAGTCCGGATTCGGGACCGGCCCACATGGCGACCATGGTGGCAACCCCGGTCATCGGCCTGTATGCGGCGACCAATCCCGAGCGCAGCGGACCGTACCTGTCGCGCCAGTGGTGCGTGAACGCCTATCCGGCTGCGGCCCGTCGCTTCCGTCGCTGCGAGCCCGGTCAGCTGCCCTGGAACGAGAAGATCGAGGAACCCGGCGTCATGGACCTGATCGGTCCCGCCGATGTGACCGGCAGGCTCGACGAATTGTTAGCATACCGGGTATGAAAGACATCCTGGTGCCAATCTCCCCCGGCGAACTGCTCGACAAGATCACCATCCTCAGGATCAAGTCTGCGCGCATCGCCGATCAGGCCAAGCTCGCAAATGTCCGGCTCGAGCTCGAGCTGCTCGAGAACACCTGGCACGAAGCCCGCGGTGAGACCGATGTGGCCGCCGACGAGCGGGCATTGCAGACGGTCAACGAGCGCTTGTGGGACATCGAGGACCGGATCCGCGAGAAGGAGGGCCAACGGACCTTCGACCAGGAGTTCATCGAGCTCGCCCGCTCGGTGTACATCGAGAACGACCGGCGCGCGGCGCTCAAGAAGCGCATCAGCCTCGCGCTCGGATCGCGGCTGCTCGAGGAGAAATCCTACCGGGACTATCGCTAGCGGCTACCTGTTCCCGGACGACGGCGGGGTCATGCCGGCCGGTGTGATCTCCCCGGGCGAGACCG
The DNA here is from genome assembly GCA_021792815.1 of Pseudomonadota bacterium. The sequence continues at coordinate 3,715 of JAJYTX010000168.1, read as the reverse complement.
GCACCGGCGTGTTCAACCAGCCGTTGATCGCCTGCACGGCGCTGCGGGTCAGAGTGCCGGCGGCATACTGCAGCTGGATGACGCTGTTGATGTAGCCATAGCGGCTGGTCGCGTAGTTGGTGCTGGCCAGCACCAGGGCGCTGAGGGAGGTCAGGACATCCACCTCGGTCTGTGTGCCGACCTTGTAGCCTGCCTCGGTCGCCTTGAAAGCGGTCTTGCTGGAGGTCAGCGCCTGGCGCAGCGCCCGCACGTTGGCGATGCCGGTGATGACTCCCAGATACGCATCGCGAGCCTGCTGCACCGTCGAGCGCGAAGCCTGCTCGACCGCGTCCTTGGCGGCAATCCATTGGTATTGCGCCTGGTGGATGCGCGCCGTGTCGCCGCCGCCGCTGAAGATCGGCAGGGACAGCTCGATGCCGATCTGCCGGTCGTTGGTGTCGCTGCCCAGGCCGCGGAACACCTGGCCGAACACGCTCTCGGTCGTGGCGTCGTTGGCGTAGGAGCGGCTGGCCACCAGGCTGATGGTCGGAATGTCGCTGCCGAACGCGGCGCGCACGTTGTCCTGGGCGGCATCCGCCGCCAGGCGGCTGGCGATGAGCGTCAGGTTCTGGCGCAGCGAGGTCTGTACCCACTGATCCTGGCTGGCCGGATGCGGCATGGCGAGTGGCATGTCGGGTCCGGGCTCGGCGAGGGTCGAGTACTGCCGGCCGGTGATCACTTCCAGCTGGTCCTGGGCATTGGCCAGGGACTGCTTGGCGGTGATCACCGCGGCGGCCGCCGTGTCCCGCGCCGCGCGCGCCTGCTCGACGGCGGTGATCGCGATGAGTCCGACCCGGAATTGCTCCTGGGCCTGCTGCAGCTGCAGTGTGTACGCCTTGAGGGAGGACTCCTGCGCCCGCAGCGTGTCGACTGCCGAAAGCACGTTGAAGTAGGCGGTGGCGGTGCGCAGGATGAGGTTCTGCGCGGCCGCCTGGTAGGTCGCCTGCGCCTGGGCCACCAGGCTGTCGGCGGCTTTGAGGTTCATCCAGTCCGTCCAGGAGAACAGAGGAGCGCTGAGATTGAGGCTCCACTGCCTGGCACTGGTATTGTCCGAGAAGGGCAGGCGGAACGCATACAGGCCACTGGTCGGCGACGAACTGATGTTGCCGTTGGATCCGGCGCTGTGACTCCAGGTCTTGCCGACGGTGCCGGTGATCTGCGGCAGCAGGGCCGCAAAAGCCTCCGGGCGAGCTTCGCGGGCGGCCATGTAGTTGGCGTAGGCCTGCTGGAACGTCGGGTCGTGAGCCAGGGCATCCCGGTACACGCCGAGCAGGTCGGTTGCCCACGCCGCGCCCGACAGCCCGAGCGCGAGGCCGGCGCACGCCAGTACCCGCAGCACTTGCCCGGGCATGCTGCGCAGGCAGACCCACGGGAGCACCCCGCGCCGCACGAGAGTGCGGGCGGAGCCGTGCGTGGCGCGCGTCATCCGGTGGCCTTCCGCGTGGCGATCAAGCATCTGAGCCTAGAAAGCGAATCGTGCGGGCTGCGTGGCTTCGACGAGAGGATCGATCACCGTTTCGAACAGGCTCTCAACCGACCAGTCATCTTCCGACAGGCGCCGGACCAGCCGCGCCTCCATGACGGGGGCTTCACCGACCACCACGAACAGCCGTCCGCCGACGACGAGCTGCTTCTGGAAGCGCTGATCATAAACCGGCAGGGAGGCGGTCACGGCGATCGCCTCGAAGCGCTCCCGCGGCTCGTACTGCAGGGCATCGCCGCTGAGAATCTCGACGTCACGCAAGCCCTGCGCCGCGATGTTCCGGCGGGCCATGTCGGCCAGTTCCGGCAGGATCTCGATCGAGTGCACGGCGGCGGCCGCGGCCCGCAGACAGGCCGTCACGAACCCCGAGCCGGTGCCGATTTCGAACACCCGCTCCGTGCCGTTCAGCTCCAGGGCCTGCAGCAGCCGTCCAACCAGGCTGGGCCGCAGCATGTGCCTGCCGCCGGGCAGGGGCACCTCCATGTCGGCATGTGCGAGAAAACGATACTGCGGCGGTACGAAGGGTTCACGCGGCACTTTGCGCAGCGTGTCGAGGACGCGCTCGTCCAGCACGTTCCAGGCACGCACCTGGTGCTCGATCATCTGCTCGTGGGCATCGGCCTGCATCGAAAGGAGCTCCCATTCACCCGATTGCATCCCCGTGGGGCCGGGCGGGGTGAAATTACGGGTTTTCGGCGCTCCTGCCAAGCTGATTTGCGATGAGATATGGTGAAATAGGGCTAGAACGCGGCGGGGCTTGAGATATGCTCGGAACATTCGCGTTCCTGGGTAGGGAATATTCCTATAGGGGCCGTGGCAGCAAAGCGGATGCTGCCGCGCGAGGGAAGCTGAATGTCGATCGGGCCTGTAAGCGTTCTGGTCGTGCTCGCCGCGGCTGGATCTGCATTGATTTGGATGTACCGGCTGAGGCGCCGGCAACTGCGCTCCATCGAACATCTGTCACGGCAGATACGCCATCTCGTCCGCGACGGCGGCGGCCGTCTCGAAGGCGACGGCGGTCCGGAATTCACCGCGCTCGTTTCGGCCGTCAATCAATTGGTGTCGCAACCGGCAAGGGACGCGCATCGCGCCGGCGCACCCGATCTGTTCGCGTCCCTGGGCGAGCGCATCCACCAGGTGGTGCTGGTGCACCGGGAAGCCATCCTGTATGCGAATCGTCAGTTCGCCGATCTGCTCGGCAGGGCCCGGGAGGATCTGCTGGGCCGGCCGCTGTGCGAGCTGGTGACGCCCGAGTACGCGGATCTGGTGCGCGAGAGCACCCGCCGCCACCTGGTCGGCGAGCAGGCCGCGCAGCGCTACGAAGTGGACGTGCCGGCCGGCGAGGGGGTGTGCCGGCTCGAGATCTCCTCGGAACCGATCGAATACCAGGGCGGCCGCGCACTGCTGATGACGGGGGCGGAGATCCTCGGGTCGCAGAGCCTGGAATCACAGGACGCCGGCGGCGCTGCTCGGCCGCAGCACTTCTCGGCGCTGGATCTGCTGGCGGAGGCCGTCATCGTCACCGATGCCTCGGGCGCCATCACCTACCTGAACACCTCGGCCGAGCGCCTGGCGGCGACCCCCGCCTCGCAGGCCCTCGGCAAGGGGCTCGATGAGATCGTGCGTGTGGTCGAGGAGACCGACAGGCGGCTGCTCGCCGAGCCGGTGCGTCAGACGCTCACGAGCGGCGTCGCGGTGAGTCTGGGGCGGCGTGCGCTGCTGGTCTCGCGTGCCGACGGCAGCGAGCGCTCGATCGAGCTGTCGGCTTCCCCGGTGCGCGATGCCGCTGGTCGCCTCAGCGGCGCGCTCGTGCTGCTGCACGATGTGTCGGAGCTGCGGGGGCTCGCCCGCCAGATGTCCTATCAGGCGACCCACGACGCGCTCACCGGCCTCGTCAACCGCCACGAATTCGAGCGGCGACTGCAGGAGGCGACCGACAGTGGACAGCGCGGCGACAGCCAGCACGTGCTGTGTTGCCTCGATCTCGATCGCTTCAAGGTCGTCAACGACACCAGTGGTCACCTCGCCGGCGATGGCGTGCTGCGGCAGGTCGCCAAGGTGCTGCGCGATGCGGTACGCGACAGTGACACCGTGGCCCGCCTGGGGGGCGACGAATTCGGCATGCTGCTCATCGGCTGTCCGCTCGACAAGGCGCGGCAGATCGCCGATGACGTCTGTCACGCGGTCGGTGAG
>JAJYTX010000167.1 GCA_021792815.1 Pseudomonadota bacterium | reverse complement strand
AGCAGGTCAAGATCTGGCGCCGCAGCTACGACACCCCGCCGCCGCCTCTTGCAGCCGACGATCCACGCCATCCGCGCTTCGATCCCCGCTATGCCGAGGTGCCGACTGAGGAGCTGCCCTCGGCGGAGTCGCTGAAGGACACCCTGGCACGGGTGCAGCCGCTGTGGCATGCGCGCATCGCGCCCGAGCTGCGTGCCGGCCGCAACGTGCTGGTTGCAGCGCATGGCAACAGCCTGCGCGCGATGGTCAAGATGCTCGACCATGTCTCTGAGAGCGACATCGTCGCGCTCAACATCCCGACGGGCATCCCGCTGCTGTACGAACTCGACCCGCAGCTCGCCCCGCTCGCCAGCCGCTACCTGGGCGATCCGCAAGTCGCCGCCGCCGCCGCCGAAGCCGTCAGACGCCAGACGGAGCGGAAATGAGTGCCGGAGCCGCTCGGCTCGGCTCGCCTACGCCGCCCAGCGGTCGTACCGTCCCTGAAACTCCTCGGCCAGGGCGCTCATGTGCCGGCTGATCGCCTGGATGTCGGGCACGATCAGGCGCATGGACTTTGAGGCATGCAGACTGAACGGCAGGTCGCTGCCGTCGCGCATCGTCTTGACATCCACCGCGAAGCCCTGCGGCTCGAGCCGCGCTCGCACCGCCTCGCAGGCGGTCTCGTCCCTGAGCGCGAGAAAGAAGTCCACCGGGTACTCGTTGAACGGATGGTAGCCCTCGGTACGCAGCCGCTTGACCATCACCTCGTCCCAGCTCTCGTGCTGCTCATGACCGCGCTGCTCCTGCAACGTCTTGCGGACCCGGAAATACCCGACGATCAGGATGAGCACCCCGACCACGGCGACCGCAATGATGGCATGACCGACATCCACGGAAACGCCCGCCTACTCGTCCGGCGCGATCGTGACGCGCAGGCCATCGAGGTCGGCCGTGAGCTCGATCTGGCACGACAGTCGTGAATTGGGCTCGCACTGCGACAGCTCGTTCAGCAGCTCCCGCTCATCGGACATCGGCGGGGGCAGCCGTCCCTGCCACTCGGGGTCGACGTAGACATGGCAGGTGGCGCACGAACACATGCCGCCACAGATGGCCGCCACCCCATAGTCAAGATCCCGCAAGGTTTCCATGACCTTGAGGCCGGTCTTTCCCTCGACCCGATGCTCCTGACCATCCCGGTCGATCACGCGCAGCAGCGTCATTCACTCACCTTTCAATGGAGCCCTGCCCGGGCAGAATTACAGGCATTGGATTTGTCAGTGTGCCGCGCCGCAGCGGCCTGCGCCACTGCCTCGCGGTCTTCAAATGGGGCCGAGCAGCTTCATGACGAACGCCGCCTGGCCGGATCCGGTCTGCCGCGCCTCGAGCGTGCCGCGCAGCTCGGCTCTCAAGGCCTCGAAGACCCGCTCATATTCGCCGAATATCTGGGTACTGAGGCTCCCCGGTACCACTTTGAGGTCCTCGCGGGCGGCCAGCCGGTCGATGAAATCGTGAATCATCGGTCGGAAGGCCTCGGCAAGCGGATACAGACTGATGTCCACTGCGATGTCCATCGGGCCATTGTACCGTTCCGGGGACCGGACTGGTCCTGAATCGGGACTACCGGGCGAGCGGCACCGGGGCTAGCCGGATCTGCCAGCCAGCCGGCGATGAGCTAGAATCGCCGGCCTTGCCACCCCTGCTGTCGTGGCGCGTTGCCGAAAACAGTATCCGATGACTCGCAAGATTCAGATCCATCAGGTCGATGCCTTCACTCTCGAGCGCTTCACGGGCAATCCGGCCGGAGTCGTACTCCACGCGGACGGCCTCACCGACACGCAGATGCTGGCCATCGCGAGAGAGCTGAACAACGCCGATACGGCGTTCATCTTCGCGGCCGACGGGACCGATCACGATGTCCGGGCGCGATTCTTCACCCCGCGCACCGAAGCCGGATTCGTCGGGCATGCCACCGTTGCCGCGCATCACGTGCTCTCGGCCTTACCGAACGCGCCGAAGCGCCTGCGGCAGAAATCCAAGGCCGGGATCGTGGAGATCGAGGTGCGCGGCAGCGGCGAGGATCGCAAGATCGCCGTGCGCCAGCAGACCCCGCCCCTCGGCCGCGAGCTGAACGATCGCGAGCGACTCGCCGTGCTCGATGCGCTCGCCCTGGCCACGGATGATCTGGACACCCGCTGTCCGCTGCGCATCGCCGGTGCGAGCAGCACACGGCTGCTCATCGGGGTGCGGGGCGTGGAAGCGCTGAACCACCTCAAGCCCGACATGGCCCGCCTGACGACGCTCTCGGCGCAGATCGGAGCGGCAGGATATTTCGTGTTCACGCTCACGCCGGAACACGAGCACCATCTGAGCGAAGCCCGGATGTTCTGCCCGGCGCTCGGGATCGCAGAGGACCCGGTGAGCGGCAATGCCCACGGCCTCCTCGGGGTATACCTGATCCAGAACGGCCTGCTTGCCCACGACCGCCATCACGCCTCCTTCCGGGGGGTGCAGGGCCGCTGGCTGCACCGGCCCGGGCAGGTCGAGGTCGAGCTCGAGATGGCCGGCGGCACGGTTTCCGGCGTATGGATCATCGGGCAGGCCGTGTCGGTCTTCCAGACCGAAATGATGTTCTAGCTCAGCGCTCGCGCCGGCCCCGCGTAACGCACGCGGCCATGCGCGAGCTCGAGCTCGTGAGTGCAAAAGCCGGGCCACTCCGACCGTCGATGCACGGTCATGACGACTGCGGTCCCCTCGGCCACCTGCGGCTCGAGCCGCTCGAGCAGCTCGCGCTGCGTCGGCCCGTCGAGCCCTGAGAAAGGCTCATCGAGCAGCAGCATCGCCGGAGGGCACACCCAGGCCCGGGCAAACAGCACTCTGCGCAGCTGTCCGTAGGACAGCTCCCGGAGCGTGCGTGTCGCGAGCGTCTGCAGGCCGAACAGCGCCAACGCGCGGCGCGCCGCCGCGCGATCGGCCGCGGTCGGCGGCTCGTTCAGGCCGACGCTCGCATACCGGCCAGACTGCACGAGCTCGCTGACCGACAGGTCCTGCGGCAGGTCGGTCTGCAGATGCGGCGCGACCAGCCCGACGCGCCGCTTGAACTGCTGCAAGGGTACGCCGGGACCGATACCGGCACGCTCGATACGTCCTCCAGCCGCGACGCCGTGATCCCCATAGAGCGTCCTCACCAATGTGGTCTTGCCGGCGCCATTGTGCCCGTGCACCACCCAGCACTCCCCTGAGCGGACCGTCAACGATATATCGTGCAGAGCCGGGTGCCCGTCGAGATGAATGCTGGCATTGCTCAGACGCACCAGCACCGCGCCGCGAAGCCGCGGTCGGCGGGTACGCTGTCTGCCCCCGGCGGTCCGCGCCGGGGCGCCACCCTTGGCGGCCGCGCGCGATCGCCCCGCATGAGCACCCATCGCCCCCAGCCACCGCTCGAGGGGGACACCGGGCAGGGCACCGCGATACCTCACGCGGCCGTGCTCGAGCACCAGGGCGTGGGTGGCCGAGGACGGCACATCCTCGGCCCGGTGGGTGGACAGCACCCAGGGCAGGCGTGAGCGGGCGGTGCTTTCCAACCATCGCAGCGCGCGTTTCCGATTGGCATCGTCGAGGCCATTCAACAGCTCATCGAGCAGCAGCAGCTTCGGGCGGGAGATCAGGGTCCGCGCCAGCAGCGTCAGACGCCGCTCGCCGTAGGACAAGGTGAGGAAGCGCCGCGATCCGAGCGGCTCGATCCGCAGCCGGCGCAGCATCGCCGCGACGCGCTGCCGATCGGCCGCCTCCGGAATCTCGAGCGGGATGTCGGTGCGGAACAGACCGGTGCCGACCACCTCCTCGGCGGTGTGGTTCCAGCCGTAGCGCTCATACTTGTCCTGGCGCTCCGGCCCCAGATAGCCGATTTCATCCTGCACTTCCCGCGGGGTCCGCCACACTTCACCCTTCCAACGGTACTGTCGCGCGTCGCGGCCCGGCGTCGGCCAGACGGCGCCCGCAACCAGCTTCAGCAACTGGGTCTTGCCAGCCCCGTTCGCGCCGGCGAGCACCCATCGCTCGCCGGGCCGGATCATCCAGCTCACCCCGTCGAGCACCAGCCGCCCACCGCGGCTGAGCGACACATCGCGCAGGCTCACGTCGAGGAAGCGTCTGTCTGCCGGGGAGCAGTTGCCCGATTTCGCCATGGTTTGCCGTTACGGCCGCGCAAAACTGCTATTGTGCCTCATCCGGACCCGATGGATCCGCCTGCCGGGCCCGCCCGTCCAGGGTCGGCCCGGCCAAGCTGAGCCCCGTCGTGCGGGTCCCCGGGGATAGTACGGATTGCCGGTGGCAATACGGATACGCACGCTGAGACCATCATGCCCAACGGACATCCTCCCCGTGGAAGCGCCCCGCGAGCCCGGCGGGACTGAACCCCCCGAGGGCAGCGCCGGCTCGTCCACGGCGCCTCGACGCCTGCAGCAGTTGATCGACTCGGCCCGCCGGTGCGCCCCGTTGCGTATGGCGGTGGTCTGCCCGACCGACGCGGTCTCGCTGTTGGGTGCCGTCGAAGCGGCCCGCGAGGGGTTGATCATTCCGGTCCTGGTGGGCCCCGAGACGAAAATCCGCGAGGCCGCCCGGGCGGCCGGGGTCGATCTGTCTGCCTACCCTCTAGTCGGCGCCGGGCAGGGCGCCCCAAGCGTCGTTCAGGCCATCTCCATGGTCCGTTCCGGCAAAGTCGATGCCTTGATGAAGGGTGCGCTGCACACCGAAGAGCTGATGCACCCGGTCGTGGACCCGGAACACGGCCTGCGCACCGCCCGCCACATCAGCCATGTGTTCGTGATCGAGACCGCCCGGTACCCACGGCTGCTGTTCATCACCGACGCGGCCGTCAATATCTATCCTTCGCTCGAAGACAAGCGCGACATCGTTCAGAACGCGATCGATCTCGCCCGGGCACTCGGTGTGCAGACGCCGCGCGTGGCGATCCTCTCGGCGGTGGAACTGGTGACTTCCCGGATCAAATCGACGATCGAGGCGGCCGCTTTGTGCAAAATGGCGGACCGGGGCCAGATCACCGGCGGCGTGGTCGATGGGCCGTTCGGGTTCGACAATGCGGTCTCGAGCGAGGCCGCCGCGACCAAGAACATCGTGTCAACCGTCGCCGGCCGCGCCGATATCCTGGTCGTTCCCGACATCGAGGCCGGCAACATGCTCGCCAAGCAGCTGGAATATCTCGCCGATGCGCGGCTGGCCGGCGTGGTGCTCGGCGCGCGCGTACCGATCGTTCTGACCAGCCGTGCCGACGATGCGCACGCACGCCTCGCATCCTGCGCGATTTCGGTGCTCATGGTTCACCGACCGCTGCCGCAAGCCTGACCCGATAGCCCATAGGCCGCAGGCGCAGAATCGCCACCCCAGCCACACAGCCCGCCGGCCAGCAGGTGCTACACTCTGGCGTCTTGTCCGCACCGCCGGGCCTGAGGCGCGCAGCAGTGAAGGTGCGATGGCCTGCCCACGCAGTGCCCGGGATCATCCCGGGCCGGGCAATGCGGACGCGCGCATGCGGCTCACGAGCGGGGAATGCCATGGCACGACACCCGAGATCGAAAGCATTTGTTCCCGCCGCTCTTTGTCTCATGGCGGCGCATCCTGCGTGGTGCGACACCATGCGTTGTGGCAACAGACTCATCATGCGCGGCGAATCCATGGCGGCGGTGAGCGCTTATTGCGGCCGCCCCGCGCTGGTGCAGCGCGGCTTCAAGGTGAATGCCACCACCGTACGGATGGGCGGTCGCCAGGCCAGCCAGTCTCACTCGGTGGGTGCCGAGATCCCCGTCGACACCTGGACCTACAACCGGGGACCGGGCAAGCTCATGATGAGCATTCGCTTCGTCGACGGGAAGGTTGCCGCGATCAGGACACTCCACGAGTACGGCTACTGAATCTACGTCCCTTCTCGCCCCTGCGGGGCCGCGGCTGCGCCGCGTTCAAAATCGCTCCACGCGATTTTGTCGAACCCCCGACCCTCCACTGGCTGGGCAGTCCCATCCTTTGAGTTGGCGCGCCCGGAGGGATTACTCGCCCCGTCCCTGGGACTCGCCCCTGCGGGGCCGCGGCTACGCCGCGTTCAAAATCGCTCCAGGCAATTTTGTCGAACCCCCGACTCTCCACTGGCTGGGCAGTCCCATCCTTTGAGTTGGCGCGCCCGGAGGGATTCGAACCCCCGACCACCTGGTTCGAAGCCGAGCCGAGCCCCTCATGGACGCCACTAGACTCCAATAAACTCAATCACTTAGTGGTGTGAAGCGGCGGCCACTGGTGCCAATTTGAGGCACCAAGTGTGGCAATAGTGTGGCAGAAATCGGCCCTCGCCGGCGGAACGAACACCGACGGGGGCCGGGCAAGCAACACCGGGAAGGGGTGCCACCATGCCCGTCGCCGATCCTACCGTAAGGACTCCGCAAACCCCGTCCTTGCGCCGAGCTGCATGAGCGCGTAGGCGCCGGGGAAGATCGGCGGAGCTGTATACCGGGGCGGATTGCCGCTGAGGCGGCCCGGAGCGCGAGGATGATCG
>JAJYTX010000166.1 GCA_021792815.1 Pseudomonadota bacterium | reverse complement strand
TCGGGGCCATCCTCGCCGTGCTGCACGACCCGATCCTGGTGCTGGGGTTCTTCGCGGCCACGCAACTTTCGTTCGATCTCAACGTGGTGGCGGCGGTGCTGGCGGTCATCGGCTACTCGCTCAACGATACGGTGGTGGTGTTCGACCGCATCCGCGAGCGCTTCGAGGGCAATCGGCGGCTTGCGCCGATCGTGGTCCTCGACCAGGCGATCAACCAGACGCTCTCGCGTACGATCATGACCAAGGTGGTGACCTCCATCGTGGTGGTGGCGCTGCTGGTGCTCGGTGGCCCGGTGCTCAGGGGATTCTCCGCGGCGCTGCTGATCGGCATCCTCGCCGGCACCTACTCGTCGATCTACATCTCGAGCGCGATCGCGCTGCAATGCGGTCTGACGGCCGAGCATCTCTTTCCGACCGTCAGGAAGACGGCCGTCGATCATCTGCCCTGAGGATGCCGGGCATCCGGGACCGAAGCTCAAGTGCACGCTCTTCTGAACATCGCGGTCCGCGCCGCCCGGCGCGCCGGTGAGGTCATCGTCCGAAGCCTCAACAGCCTCGATGCGCTGACGGTCAGCACCAAGGGACGCAACGATTTCGTCTCCGAGGTGGACCGGGCGGCGGAGGCGGAGATCATCGGCATCATCCGCCGCCACTACCCGGATCACGCGGTGTTGGCCGAGGAAAGCGGTGCCAGCGGCGAGCACGAAACACTCTGGATCATCGATCCGCTCGACGGCACGACCAATTTCCTGCACGGCTTCCCGGTATTCGCGGTGTCGATCGCCTGTCAGCAGCGGGGGCGACTCGAGCACGCCGTGGTGTACGACCCGATGCGTCAGGAGTTGTTCACGACCTCGCGCGGCGGCGGGGCACACCTCGACAACCGCCGGATCCGGGTCAGCAAGCAGCGCACGCTGGAGGGGGCGCTGATCGGTACGGGTTTCCCCTTCCGCGGCGACACGCGCTACACGGACGCCTACTTCGCGATGCTCAGGGCGGCCACGGAACACACGGCCGGGATACGCCGCCCGGGCGCTGCGGCGCTCGATCTGGCGTATGTCGCGGCGGGCCGGATCGATGGGTTCTGGGAGATCGGGCTCTCGCCGTGGGACACCGCGGCGGGCACGCTCCTCGTGCAGGAGGCCGGAGGGCACATCGGCACGCTGACCGGGGGCGAATACCGCCAGGGCGGCCATGTGATCGCCGGCACACCCAAAGTTTATGGGGCCTTGATCGAGCTGTTCGCGCCGTTCGTGCCCGAGCAGTTGCGCGAGCGCTGAGCGCAATCCGCCGGCCGGCGGGCCAGCTCGATTTCCGGGACCGGCGCGTGTACAGTCCCGGAATGAAGAGCCAGCTTTTAGCGACGAAAACGGTCGCCGAAATAGAGGCGGCGGAGGCGGCGGATGTCGCGGGCCACGAGCTGAACCGCACGCTCTCGGCTACTGCGCTCACGATGCTCGGTATCGGGGGCATCATCGGTACCGGCATTTTCGTCCTGACGGGCGTCGCCGCGGCGCAGCATGCCGGACCGGCGCTGGTGCTGTCGTTCATCATCGCCGGGATCGGCTGCGCGTTCGCGGGCCTGTGCTACGCCGAATTCGCGGCCATGGTGCCGGTAACGGGCAGCGCCTACTCCTACACCTACGCCACTCTCGGCGAAGGCATCGCGTGGTTCATCGGCTGGAACCTCATCCTGGAGTATCTGTTCGCGGTGGCGACGGTCTCGGTCGGATGGTCCGGTTACGTCAACCGGCTGCTGAGCGAACTCGGCGTGCACATCCCCTACATGCTGTCTCATGCGCCGTTCATGCAGATTGCGCCGGACAGTTTCTCCATAGCGCGTTCGGGCGCCATCCTCAATGTGCCGGCGGTGCTCATCGTGGCCGCGCTCGCCGCAGTGTGCTACATAGGCATCAAGCAGTCCTCGGAATTCAACACCGTGATCGTGAGCCTCAAGGTCGCGGTGGTGGTGCTGTTCATCGTGCTCGGCCTCGGGTTCATCCAACATGCCAACTGGCACCCGTTCATCCCGAGAAACACCGGTCAATTCGGGCTCTACGGCTGGAGCGGCGTGTTCGCGGCGTCGGGCGTGATTTTCTTCGCCTACATCGGTTTCGATGCGATCTCGACCACGGCGCAGGAGGCGAAGAACCCGCAGCGGGACATGCCCATCGGCATTCTTTCCAGCCTGGTCATCTGCACGCTGCTCTACGTGCTGACCTCGGCGGTGCTCACCGGGATGGTCAACTACAAGAAGCTCGACGTCGCCGCGCCGATCGCGCTCGCGTTGCAGACCTACCCGCAGCTGCACTGGTTCAGCCTGCCGGTCGATCTCGGCGCCATTCTCGGCATGACTTCGGTGATGCTGGTGATGACCATCGCCCAGGCGCGCATCTTCTATGCCATGGCGCAGGACGGGCTGCTGCCGCAGATATTCGCCAAGATTCATCCGAAGTTCCGCACGCCTTCCACGGGCACGATCGTCACCGGGGTGTGCGCGGCCGTCGTGGGCGGACTGTTCCCGGTCGGGCTGCTCGGGGAGCTGGTGTCGATCGGTACACTGATGGCCTTCGTCACGGTATGCATCGGCGTGCTCGTGCTGCGCCATACCCGCCCGGACCTGGAGCGACCCTTCAAAGTGCCGGCGCCGTGGTTCATCTGCATCGGCGGTGCACTGGTCTGCGGCACCATGATCGTGACGCTGCCGCCGAGCACCTGGGTGCGGCTGGTCGTGTGGACCGCCATCGGCGCGGTCGTTTATGCGCTCTACGGTTACCGCCACAGCAAATTGCATCGCTCCGGACCGGAGGCGCGCGCACCGCTCGAGTAGGGGGACCGGCTCCCGCCTCGGTGGCCGCGGGGGCTTTGCAGCGGGCCGCCGCTTCCGTAGGGTATCGATCATGGCGCCTGCCGATATCCGCATCGTCCTCGTCGAACCGTCCCACCCCGGCAATATCGGGGCGGCCGCCCGCGCCATGAAAAACATGGGGCTCGAGCAGCTCATTCTGGTCAACCCGCGGCAGTTTCCGCACAGCGAGGCCATCGCGCGCGCCTCCGGCGCCGATGATCTGGTGACCGGCGCGCGCGTCGTCGGTACGGTGCGCGAAGCCCTGGCAGGCGTCGGTTTCGTGGCCGCCACGACCAGCCGTGAACGGGACCAGTACTTCCGCGTGGCCGACGTGCGCGATGCCGCCGGGCGCATCGTGCGCGAAGCGAAGCGGGGGCCGGCCGCCATACTGTTCGGATCGGAGCGGGCCGGCCTCACGAACGAGCAGTTGGAGACGGCGCATCTTCTGGTACGTGTGCCGGTGAGCGACACCTATCCCTCGCTCAATCTCGCCATGGCCGTGCAGATCGTCGCCTACGAGCTGTTTCGGGTCCGGGGCGTCGCGATCGATGCCACACCCGGTGCCGGTCCACTTGCGGATCCGCAGGAGATGCAACGGCTGTACGCGCACCTGGCGCAGGTGTTGCAGGAAATCGACTTCCGCGACCGCACCCGCAGCGGCACGCATCTGATGACCCGCATCCGTCGCTTCCTGCAGCGCGCCGAACTCGATCGCAACGAAGTCAACATACTGCGCGGGATCCTGACAGCGGTGCAGCGCCACAGGCGCAAGGCCGGGAATCCGGGCTGAGCGATGAGCGCGCCGCAGCCGGTCTATCTCGATTACGCGGCGAGCACACCCGTGGACCCCGCCGTGGCCGACGCCATGGATCGCTGTCTCAAAGAGGACGGGGGCTGGGGCAATCCTTCCTCGATGCATGTATTCGGGCGTCGTGCGGCCGGGCGGATCGAGAGGGCGCGAGACCAGGTGGCCGCGCTGATCGGCGCGGCCGCGGAAGAGATCGTGTTCACCTCCGGCGCCACCGAATCCGACAATCTGGCGCTGCTGGGCGTGTCCCGCGCGAGCGCGCATCGCGGACGGCACGTGATCAGCACACGGATCGAGCACAAGGCCGTGCTCGATCCTTGCAAGCGCCTGGAGAAGGAAGGTTTCCGGGTGACGCTGGTGAGTCCCGACCGCACGGGACGGATCGACCCGCAGGCCGTCGCCGCGGCGCTGCAGCCCGATACGGTCCTCGTCTCCGTGATGCTGGTCAACAACGAGACCGGGGTCATCCAGGACGTCGAGGCGATCGGCGGGCTGTGCCGCGCGCGTGGCATCCTGTTTCACACGGACGCGGCGCAGGCAGTCGGCAAGACCCCGATTGACCTGCGTGCGTTACCGATCGATTTCATGTCCTTTACGGCCCACAAGCTCTACGGACCGAAGGGGATCGGCGCGCTGTACGCACGCGCCGGCACGAGGCCGCATCTGCAGCCGCTGGCATTCGGGGGTGGGCAGGAGAGGGGCCTCAGGCCCGGCACGTTGCCGACGCACCAGATCGTCGGTTTTGGGCTCGCCTGCGAGCTGGCCCGGGAAAAGCTGCCCGCCGAGAGCCTGAGGCTCACCACGCTGCGTGACGGACTGTGGCGGGAGCTGGCCGCGCTCGGCGGTGTTCACCTCAATGGCGAGCATGCGTCACGCGTGCCGGGGATTCTCAACGTCTCTTTCGAGGGCGTCGAGGGAGAAAGCCTGGTGACCGGGCTCAGTGATCTTGCCGTTTCGACCGGCTCGGCCTGCAATTCGGCTTCCGCCGAGCCCTCGTACGTGCTGCGCGCCCTGGGCCGGGACAGCGAGCTGGCGCAAAGCTCGCTGCGCTTGAGCTTCGGCCGGTTCACGACGCCCGCTGAGCTGTGTCGGGCGGCGGGCGCGCTGCGCCGGGAACTCGGGCGGCTGCGTGCGCTCTCGCCGGCTGCCGAGGGTCCAGAGCGCGGTACAGGCGGGCCGCGGACGCTACCGATGGGGGACACGGAAGTGGTGGGCGAGGCGGGCGGTCCGGGTCGGGAGGTCTGGGTGCGCTTCAGGCTCGAAGTGCACGACGAATCGGTCCGCAAGGCCTCTTTCAAGGCATACGGCTGTCCGCACACCTTGGCCGTGGCCGCATGGCTGGCTGGGCAGCTTCCGGGACGACAGCGCGCCGAGCTGCTGCCCGGGACGCCGGTGGACTGGGCGCGGCAGCTTGCGGTGCCGCAGGAGAAGCTTGGCCGGATTCTCATCCTCGAGGATGCGCTACGGGAATGCCTGCGACTCTGGCCCGTACGGGTGTAAAATCGGCACAGGTTCCCGATGCCCCATCATCCCATGGCCATCTCGCTGACCGAGCCCGCCGCCAACCGCATCAAGAGCTTCCTCGCCACCCGGGGACAGGGCATCGGTCTGCGAATCGGGGTTCGCAAGACCGGCTGCTCCGGCTTCGCCTACGTGGTGAACTATGCCGACGAGGTCCGACCCGGAGATCGGGTCTTCGAGGACCGTGGTGTGAAGGTGTACGTCGATCCGGAAAGCCTGCCGCTCATCGATGGCACGACGGTCGATTTCGTCAAACAGGGCCTCAACGAAGCATTCCGGTTCCGTAACCCTAATGTGAAGGGCGAGTGCGGCTGCGGAGAGAGTTTTTCCGTCTGAGGGCCGCTCGGTGCGCACGGCGGGTGCGGCCGCCGACCCGCTTGGCACAGCCCATGGGTGGCGCAGGTAGCGGCCCTTGCCTGCCGTTCACGGTGAGTGCGGCGCGGGCCGTTTCCGGGAAGCCTGCCTGGCGCGGTCTGCGGCCCGGGGAGCCGGTCGGGAGCGCACCAGGGCCGCCGCGGGGGGTGAAATTGCCCCGGCGGGGCGGCTCCGGGTAAACTGTATGGCTCAGCATCGGCGGTATTTCCTGTTCGAACGGGATCGCCGGCCGCATCCGGTCCCATAACAGTCCAGAAAGGTCAATCCGAATGGCGCTCGAGCGCACCCTGTCCATCGTCAAGCCCGACGGCGTCGGCCGTAATCTCATCGGCGAGGTGTATCGCCGTTTCGAGACCGCCGGCCTTTCCATCATCGCTGCCCGCATGCTGTGGCTGTCCGAACGCGAGGCGGAGGGCTTTTACGCAGTCCATCGGGAGCGTCCGTTTTTCAAAGATCTGGTGCGCTACATGACCTCCGGGCCGGTGATGGTGCAGGTCCTCGAGGGCGAGAACGCCATCGCACGTAACCGCGAGATCATGGGTGCCACCGATCCGAAGAAGGCCGCTCCTGGAACCGTTCGAGCGGATCTGGCGCTCAGCATCGAGCAGAACGTGGTGCACGGTTCGGATGCGCCGCAGACCGCCGAGCGGGAGATCGCCTACTTCTTCAGCACAACGGAGCTGCACCCGCGCGGCTGAAAAACCGCGGCCGAAGCCCATGAGCCCCTCCGTCCCGACCACGAATCTCCTGGGCCTGCCTCGGCCCGCGCTCGAGAGTTTCGTGGCGGAACTCGGCGGCAAGCCTTTCCGCGCCCGTCAGCTCATGCAGTGGGTATACAAGCGCGGTGAGGCATCGTTCGAGCGCATGACGGATCTCGCCAAGGCGTTTCGCGCGCAGCTGACCGAGCACGCGTGCGTGCAGCCGCCGCGGATCATCGCCACCCAGCACTCGGCCGATGGGACGCGCAAGTGGCTGCTGAGCGCCGAGGGCAGTCAGGCGTTCG
>JAJYTX010000165.1 GCA_021792815.1 Pseudomonadota bacterium | reverse complement strand
CGCCGGACGGTCCGGCGCCGGAGGAGCGGCGCGATCTGCGCCGCCTGCTCTACGGCCTGCATGCGATCCTGACGCTGCACTTCGCGCAGGAGGACGAGCTGTACAGCCTGTTTGGCCCCTGATCGTGGCCCCTGAGCGTGGCCCCTGAGCGTGGCCCCTGAGCGCGCCGTGACGGTCACGGTGTCAGGTTGTCCGCGCCGACGGCCTGACACCCTGACCGGCTTGACAACGTGACATCAGGCGGTATAGTTCCAACGCATAACAATTGCGGGGTCGGCGCGCCCGGACGCACGGCGCGGGGCGAAGGCGCGCTCGAGCCGCGCTCATCTGCGCCTGCGATCGCTCTCCAGGCCACCCTTCACCCCACCCGACACCTACACGAGGAGTGCGCCCATGACAGGCTTGCGTTTTCTGCGTGACACGCTGGCCGTGACGGCCGGGGCCCTGCTGGCGTGCGGCATCGCCCAGGCGCGCCAGCGCCCGCTGACGGTGACGGTCAGTCCATCGGCCTACGACCATTACCAGGCGAGCCGGGCCCAGCGCGTCATGCGGCATGTCATGCCGGCGAACAACGCGGCGGGGCGCGCCGCGCTGCAGGCGAAACAGTTCGACGTGCAGCCGGGCAATCCCGGCGCGCAGTCATCCGCGTCGCCGCTGTCCGGGCCCACCCAGGGCGCCACCGACCGCGACCCCGCGGACCTGCAGTACCACGGCGGCAGCGTGGTGCAGTCCGCCGTGCAATACCTGATCTACGTGAACGTGGACCGCAACCGTTCCTGCCACTCGGTGGCCCGCTGCTGGGGCGATCCGGCGGGCTTCCTGCACGACCTCGACCACAGCGATTTCATTCACGTCGTCGACCCGTACGTCGGTGAGACCGATGGCGATCGCTACCGGGTGTCGCAGGATGTCATATACGTGAACGACCGGGCCACCGGCCGCCCGTATACCGATGCGGACATCCAGGCCATCGTGCACGCGGTGGTGGCGGCGCTCGGACTGCCGACCGGCTACCAGAGCATCTACGACGTGTTCCTGCCGCCCGGACAGGACGTGTGCAGCGGCAGGCCCTTCACCTCCTGCTACTCTCCCGACAGACCGTCCGTGTTCGCCTTCTGCGCCTACCACAGCAGCGCGGACTTCCGCGACATCGGCCACGTGCTCTACACCGTCGAGCCGTTCCAGGATGTCGCCGGCTGCGCCTCGCGGCCCAACGGGCCGAACGGGCCGCTCGCCGATTCGACCAACAACACGCTGTCGCACGAGACGATCGAAACCATCACCGATCCGGATGGCACGGCGTGGTGGAACGAGCTGAACAACGCGCTCTATCAGGACGAGATCGCCGATGAGTGCAGCTTCCTCGTGTTCAATCCGCCGCCGCCGGCCCTGCCCGGCCCGCAATCGAGCGTGTACTTCGACCCGAGCACCGTCGAGCTCAACGGCGTGCCGTACCTGGTGCAGCCGGAATACGCCAACGCCACGCACCGCTGCACGACCGCGCCCGGCGGCGACTGAGCCGCTGCGCGGCGGCCCTGGCCAACCGGCCGCCGCCGCCCTATTCTCGCACCTCATCCCTGAGCCCGGGGCACCCCCCGGGCTCGTTCCGTCCGCACAGGAGGTCACATGAAACACCGCACACTCGGCCGGAGCGCCCTCGAGGTCTCGGCACTCGGACTCGGCTGCATGGGCATGAGCTTCGGCTACGGACCGCCCGGCGAGAAACAGGCGATGATCCGGCTGATCCGCACGGCGGTCGAGCGCGGGGTCACCTTCTTCGACACCGCGGAGATCTACGGCCCGTTCACCAACGAGGAGCTGGTCGGAGAAGCGCTCGCGCCGTTTCGCGACCAGGTGACGATCGCCACCAAGTTCGGCTTCCGCATCGTCGCCGGCCAACGCCAGCCCGGCCTCGACAGCCGCCCCGAGCACATCCGCGAGGTCGCCGACGCCTCGCTGAAGCGGCTCGGCATCGAGACCATCGACCTGTTCTACCAGCACCGGGTCGACCCCGAGGTGCCGATCGAGGACGTCGCCGGCACCGTGAAGGACCTGATCGGCGCGGGCAAAGTCCGGCACTTCGGCCTGTCCGAAGCCGGCGTGCAGACCCTGCGGCGCGCCCACGCGGTGCAGCCGGTCACCGCCCTGCAGAGCGAGTACTCGCTGTGGTGGCGCGAGCCGCAAACCGAGCTGCTGCCGACGCTCGAGGCGCTCGGCATCGGCTTCGTGGCCTACAGCCCGCTCGGCCGGGGTTTTCTCACCGGCCATATCGACGAGACCACCACCTTCGATGCGAGCGACTTCCGCAACACCGTACCGCGGTTCACCGCCGAGGCGCGCAAGGCCAACATGGCGCTGGTCGAGCTGCTCCGCCGCATCGCCGCGCGCCGCGGCGTGACGCCCGCGCAGCTCGCGCTCGCCTGGCTGCTCGCGCAGAAGCCCTGGATCGTGCCCATCCCCGGCACCACCCGGCTGCATCGCCTGGAGGAAAACATCGCCGCCGCCGACGTATCGCTCACGGCCGAGGACCTGCGGGAAATCACTGACGCCGCCGCGGTCATCCCGGTGCAGGGCGAGCGCTATCCCGAGGCGATGAATCGCCTCGTCGGGCGCTGAGCGGCCGGGCCGACGGCGAAGACGCCGGATCGCCTTCGCCGCCGGCACGACCGGACGGTCGCCCCGCAAACCCCTATACTGCAGCCCGTGCCGGGATCGAGAGGTCCCGGCCGGACAGAGGCTGCCGATCCCGAGCTCGAGCGGAGAGGACGATGAGCTACTACATGGCGAAGACGATTGCCCGATCCTTCGATGACGCCGTCGCGGACATCACGGCCCGACTCAAAGAGCAGGGATTCGGGGTCCTCACCGACATCGACGTGCAGGCGACACTCAAGGCCAAAATCGGTGCCGACGTGCCGCGATACCGCATCCTCGGCGCCTGCAACCCGCGCATCGCCCACGAGGCGCTGCGGCTGGAAGACAAGCTCGGCGTGATGCTGCCGTGCAACGTGATCGTGCGCGAGACCGCGGACCGCCAGGTCGAGGTCGCCACCATCGACCCGGTGCCGGCCATGGAGCGCACCGGCAACCCGGCGCTCAGGCCCGCGGCCGAACAGGTCCGCGCGCTGCTCGCCGCGGCCCTCGAGCGGCTGTGAGCCGCCCGCCCGCGCAGGTCCGCCCGCCCGGCTGAGGCGCCGCGACGCGGCGGGCTCGCCCTCCCCCACGCGGCCGGATGCAGCGCCGCCAGGGCGGCGCGCGCGACACGGTACACTGCCGGCCATGTCCCCACTTCGTGAACTCACGGCCGCCCTGCGCCGGCCAGCGATGCAGATCGCGCTCATCGTCGCGTGCGCGAACTTCATGCAGAACCTCGATTCGACCATCATCGTCACCGCGCTGCCGGCGATGGCCCACAGCTTCGCGACCCACACCGCGCGGGTGAGCGAGGGCATCACCGCCTACGCCCTGGCGGCGGCGGTGTGCATCCCGGCGAGCGCCTGGCTCGCCGAACGGCTCGGCACGCGCAACCTGTTTGCCGCGGCGATCGGGCTGTTCACGCTCTCCTCGCTCGCCTGCGGCCTCTCGGGCAGCTTTGCCGGGTTCATCGGCGCGCGGCTCGCGCAGGGCGGCTCGGCGGCGATGATGGGTCCGGTCGGACGCATGATCGTGCTGCGCAACACCGACAAGCGCGCGCTCATGCAGACGCTCTCGACGCTCATCTGGCCGAGCCTGTTCGCCCCGGTCATCGGACCGGCCCTCGGCGGCTTCCTCACCCAGGCGCTGTCCTGGCCCTGGATTTTCTACGTCAACCTGCCGGTCGGGATCGCGGCCATCGCGCTCACCCTGGCGGTGATTCCCAACCACAGGGCCGAGGAGCGCGCCGCGTTCGACCACCGCGGATTCGTGCTGCTCGCCCTGGCGGTGGGCTGCCTCAGCTATGGACTCGACCTGATCGCCGGACGACAGGTCGACGTGCCGCTCGCGCTCGGCCTGATCGGCGCCGCCGTGGCCGCCGGCTATGCCGCGGTCCGGCACCTCGACTCGAGCACCGCACCGCTGGTGCGCCTCACTGTGCTGCGCCGGCGCGAGTTCTTCGTCGCCACCATCTCCGGCGGCGGCGTGTCACGCGCGGCGATCAGCGCCACGCCGTTCCTGCTGCCGCTGATGTTCGAGGTGGGCTACGGCTACTCGCCGCTCGATGCCGGGATGCTGTTGCTGATGTACATGCTGGCGAACCTGCTGATGAAGGCCGTCAGCAACCCCATCATCCGCCGCTTCGGCCTGCGCCGCGTGCTGATGGTGAACGGGCTGATCGTCAGTGCCGGCATCGCCGCCTGCGCGCTGCTCGCGCCGGGGCTGCCCCTGGCGCTCACCGCGCTGGTGCTGCTGATCGCCGGCGCCAGCCGCTCGCTGCAGTTCGCCGCGATGCTGTTCACCACGTTCGCCGACATCTCCCACGAGGAACGCTCGCCGGCGAGCGTGCTGTCCTCGCTGATGCAGCAGATCGGCATCGCGGTGGGCGTGGCGGCGGCGGCGCTGATCCTGAACTTCAGCCGGCTGCTGCGCCACGCGGCGAGCCTCGCGGCCTTTGATTTCCGTCTCGCGCTGGTGCTGATCGGTGGCCTGAGCGCCCTCGCCGTGTTCGCCTATGCGCGCCTGCCGGAGGGCACGGGAGCCGAGATGAGCGGCCATCGCCTGGCGGGCTAGACCCGCACGCGCCCCGCCCGGCGCGCTCAACCCGTCGCGCCGTCCCGCGCCAGCCGCTCGAGCCAGCGGTACAGGCCGTACACGAGGGCGGCGAACACCGCTCCGCCGAGCGCCATCGAGGCGGCGGCGAACGGCCGGCCGACGAGGGCGATGGGCGCGGCCCGGCCGGTGAACACCACCACCGCCGAGAACACCACCCCGAGCAGGCTCTCGCCCACGATCAGCCCCGAGGCGAGCAGCACCCCGAGCTGCTTCAACGCCGCGCCCCGCGGCCCGTGCCCGGCGCGGCGGTTGAACCAGGCGCCCGCCAGCGATCCGACCACGATCATCAGCGTGCTCGAGGTCGGCAGGTAGATGCCGAGGCCGACGGCGAGCGGCGGCAGGCTGAGCGGCCGCGGCAGGCGCGACAGCAGCGCATCGAGCGCGATGCTCGCCAGCCCGATGCCGCCACCGACCCCGATCGCGCTCCAGTGGATGTTGTGTTGGATCACGCCCTGGGCGAGCGCGGAGATCAGCCCCGCCTGGGGCGCCGGCAGCGCCCGCGCCGGATTCACGCCCGGGGCGCCGAGGAAGCCGTAGGCATGATTGACCAGGTCGAGCACCGGGGGAATGACCAGTGCGCCGGCGATCACCCCCACCACCAGCGCCCACTGCTGCCTCGAGGGCGTGGCATCGACCAGCTGCCCGGTCTTGAGGTCCTGCAGATTGTTGTTGGCGATCGAGGCGACCGCGAACACCACCGCGGTGACGAACAGCGCGAACGCCACCAGCGCCCGGCCGGCCTCGGCCGGCAGCTCCGAGCGGACGCCGAGCACGAGCAGCAGCCCGAACAGCACCACCACCAGGATGCCGATCCCCGAGAGCGGGCTGTTGGATGAGCCGATCAGGCCCGCCATGTAGCCGCACACGGTCGAGACCAGGAAGCCGGCGACGGCGATGAAGATCACCCCGCCCACGGCGAGCGGCAGCGCGACGCGGCCGAGACCGCTGAGGCGGCAGAAATGCCACAGCAGCCCGGCCACCGGCAGCAGGCAGGCGAGCGACACCAGGCCCACCGTGCCGATGGGGATGTCGTGCTCGGTACGCGGCAGGGCGTGCGCGCGGCCGGCCCTGCGGGCCCGGGACGAGGCCAGGGCCCCGGCGAGTCCGCGCAGCACCGGCTTCACCAGCATCCCCAGCGTCCACAGCGCCGCGACACCGATGGTGCCCGCGCCGACGAACCGCACGTAGTGCGCCCAGGCCCCCTGCGCCGCACCGGCGGCCGCGCCCGCCGACGGGTGTGCCAGCAGGAAATGCGGTACACCCCAGCCCCAGCCGATCAGCGCCCCGAGCAGCATTGCAAGACCCACCGCCGGGCCCACCAGGTGGCCGATGGCGAACAGCGCGAACGACAGGGCGAAATCGAAGCCGCTCGCCGCGCCCGAGCGGCCGATGCGGAAGTAGCGCGCCACGTCGCTCGCGAAGAGCTGCGTCTGCACCAGAAGGTAGAACGCCGCGGAGACGATGCCGCCGACCAGCACGGCCTTCAGGCCCGCATCGGCGCTCTCGAGCGCCTGCGGACCGGCCTCGGACGGCTGGGCGCAGCCCACCTTGAGCACCTCGGCGCAGGCGACGCCCTCCGGGTAGGGCAGATCCGAGTCGGTCACCAGCGCGCGGCGCAGCGGGATGGTGTACATCACGCCGAGGACGCCGCCGGTGACGCAGATGCCGAACGACATCCAGAACGGGAAGCCGCCCCACCAGCCGACGATGACCAGCCCCGGCAGCACGAAGATGATGCTCGAGAGCGTGCCGGCCGCGGAGGCCACGGTCTGCACGATGTTGTTCTCCTGCAGGCTCGAGCCGCCGAGC
>JAJYTX010000164.1 GCA_021792815.1 Pseudomonadota bacterium | reverse complement strand
GCGCCGCGCGTCGCGCCGGCAACGCTCCAGGACGGCGATCGGAACCAGACGGTCATACAGCACGACGTCGGCCTGCTGCAGCAGCTGCAGCGCGCGCAGCGTGAGCAGGTCGGGGTCGCCCGGCCCGGCGCCGATGAGGTAGACCTCCCCGAGCCCCCGCCTGCCGGGGCCGGCCGGGGTCGTGCGCTGCGATGCGCGCAGTTCGCGCTCGAATTCCCGCTGCGCCCCCGGCTCATCACCGCGCAGCAGCCGCAGGCCCACATGACCGCCGACGATGCGCTCCCAGAAACGTCGGCGTGCCTGCGGTCTCAGGGCATCCTGCACGGCCTTGCGCCGCGCGCCGATGAATCTCGCCAGGGTGCCGAGCCTGCCGGGCAGCAACGCCTCGATCTGCGCACGCACCCAGCGGCTCAGCACCGGCGCGTTGCCGGCCGAGCCCACGGCCACGATGAGCGGAGAACGATCGATGATCGCCGGGAAGATGAAGCTCGAGAGCGCCGGGTCATCGACGATGTTGACCGCGATGGCGCGTGAGCGGGCCGCCTCGGATACCGCCCTGTTGACGCGTTTCAGCTCGGTGGCGCCGATGGCGAGCCGCGCGCCATCGAGGTGGTGCGGTTGGAACCGTTCGGCCAGATGACGGATCCGGCCCGCCGCGGCCGAGCGCGTGAGCGCTTCGCTCAGCTGCGGGGCGATCACGGTGACTTCGGCGCCGCACCTCAGCAGCAGATCGACCTTGCGCTGCGCGACCGCTCCGCCGCCGACCACCACCGCGGGCACCGCCCGCAGCTGCAGAAAGACCGGCAGATACGCCATGTCATCGGCGGTGGCGTTCAGGCTTGGGCCGCCGCGGGGCGCACCCGGGGGTGTAGGCCGCATTCGCGAGACTCGGGTTGCTCCCACCACCAACGGCCGGCACGGCGGCTCTCACCCGGCTGGATGGCGCGCGTGCACGGTGCACAGCCGATGCTCGGAAACTGGCGGTCGTGCAGCACATTGTACGGCAGCTTGTGGGTGCGGATGTACTGCCACACTTCGGCCTCGGACCACTCGAGCAGCGGGCTCAGCTTGTACAGCCCGTGCTGCCGGTCCCATTCGACGGGCGCGGCCTGGGCGCGGGTCGCCGACTGCTCCCGGCGCACGCCCGTCACCCAGGCGTCGAAGCCGGCGATGGCGCGCGCGAAGGGCTCGACCTTGCGGGCCTCGCAGCACGCAAGGCGAGCCTCCAGGCCGTGATAGAAACCGTTGACGCCGTGACAGGCGGCGAGGCGCTCGAGCCGCTGTGCATCCGGATACACCATGCGCAGCTTGCGCTGGTAGCGGCGCTCGAGGCGCTCGAGCAGATCGTAGGTTTCCTGGTGGAGCCGTCCGGTGTCGATGCTGAACATCTCGATCGCGGGCACGTGTGTCCAGATGACGTCGGTGAGTACCATGGCCTCGGCGCCGAGGCTGTTCGAGTAGACCACCCGGCCGTGCTCGCGGACGGCGGCGGCGAGCCGCTCGCGCAGCAGCGCGGCTTTCTGCTCGAGGTCCGAGAGGTTGACGAGTTCACCCATGGCGCGGACGACTATAGCCATGGAAGCGCGGGTCACGGAACGAATGATTGCTTCTGTCATGCTGCGAGTCGGTTATGGATTGTCCGGCGCAGCGTGCGATACTCTCCCGCGCCATGAAACTGCATCAACTGCGTTATCTGGCGGCCGTCGCCCAGAGCGGGCTCAATATCACCGCCGCGGCCCAGAAGCTGCACACCTCCCAGCCGGGCGTCAGCAAGCAGATCAAGCTGCTCGAGGACGAGCTCGGCTTCCAGATCTTCGTGCGCGAGGGCCGTAACCTGACGCGGGTCACTCCGGCGGGGCAGCAGGTGATCGACCGGGCGCTGCACGTGCTGCAGGAGGTGCAGAGCATCCGCGGACTGTCCACCGAGCTGCGCGACGAGGGCCGCGGCAGCCTCTCGATCGGCACCACCCATACCCAGGCGCGCTACGTGCTGCCGGCGGTGATCCGTGAGTTCCGCGCCAAGTACCCCAATGTGAGCCTCAACCTGCACCAGGGCACCTCCGAGCAGCTCGCGCAGATGGTGGCGCAGGACCGGATCGACTGCGCGGTCGCCACCGGCTCGGAGCAGCGCTTCGCCAGCCTGACGCTGCTGCCGTGCTACCGATGGAGCCGGGTGGTGATCGTGACGCGCGGTCACCCGCTCGCCACGGGCGGACGGCTCACCTACCGGGCGCTGTCGGCCTATCCGATCATCACCTACACGTTCAGTTTCGCCGGCCCTTCCTCGCTCAACGAGGCGTTTGCCCGGGCGGGCGTCACGCCCAATGTGGCCATCACCGCCCAGGATGCGGACGTGATCGTCACGTATGTGCGGCTCGGACTCGGTGTCGGAATCGTGGCGCCGATGGCGGTGGCGGAGGATGCGCAGGATCTGGCCATCCTCGATGCCTCGCACCTGTTGCCGGCGCACACCACGTGGTTGGGATTCCGCCGCGGAACGCTGTTGCGCAAGTACATGTATGATTTCGCGCAGCTGCTGGCGCCGCACCTGGAGCGACGCCTGGTGGAGCGGGCGCACCGCGCTGCGACCGTCGAGGAAACCGCGGAGCTGTTTGCGCACCTGAGGCTGCCACAGCGTTGAGCGCCGTTGCGGACCCGCTGCGCGCGATGACTCCTCGGCGTCTGCCAACGCTCGATCGGCGCCGCTGTGGAGTGCTGCTGCACCTCGGCTCGCTCCCGGCGCCTCTCGGCCACGGCGGACGTGCTTTCATCGACTGGCTCGCCGAGGCCGGTTTCAGCGTCTGGCAGTTTCTGCCGCTGGGCCCGACCGGCGCGGATCGCTCGCCGTATTTCGCGCGTTCGGATTTCGCGGGCAACGCGGAATTTCTCGACCGGGCGGCGCCGCCCGAGGCCCTTGCCGAGGAACACCGGGCGTTTGAGCAGGCGACCTGGGACTGGCTCGATGACTACGCGATGTTCGAGGTGCTGAGCGGGCGGCTCGGGGGCGCGTGCTGGTGGAGCTGGCCCGAGGAGCTGCGCGAGCGCAGTGCCGCCGCCCTGGATCGGATCCGGCAGGCGCACGCCGCCGAGATCGAGCGGATCCGCCTCGAGCAATTCGCGTTCTTTGTCCAGTGGCGCAGGCTGCGCGAGTATGCCGCCGCGCGCGGCGTACGGCTGTTCGGTGATCTACCGTTTTATGTCGGGCCGATGTCGGCCGAGACCTGGATGTACCGCGGGCAGTTTCAACTCGATGCGCTCGGCAGGCCGACCGCCATCGCGGGGGTGCCGCCGGATTACTTCTCGGAAACCGGCCAGGTCTGGGGCAATCCGCTTTACGACTGGCCGGTCATGCAGCGCGAGCGGTTCGCGTACTGGCGCGCGCGGCTCGAGGCGCAGCTGGCACGGGTGGACCTGCTGCGCATCGATCACTTCCGGGCGTTCGCGGCGCACTGGGCGGTGCCCGCCGGGGCTCCGGATGCGCGCAGCGGCCGGTGGTGTCCGACGCCGGGGCGGGAGCTGCTGCAGATTCTGCGCGAGGAGACCGGGGAGCTGCCCATCGTTGCGGAGGATCTGGGGTTCATCACCGAGGATGTGCTCGCCCTGCGCAGGGACTTCGGTCTGGCCGGCATGCGGGTGCTGCAGTTCGCGTTCGACGGTTCGCCGGACAACCCGCACCTGCCGCAGCGGATCGAGACCGACTGCGTGGTCTACACGGGCACTCATGACAACGACACGACGCTCGGCTGGTACCGCAGCCTCCCGGAGCCCGCGCGCCGCTACGTCGATCAGGTGATCGGGCCCGGGTCGGTGGCGATGCCGGAGGCGCTCGCCCGCCAGGCACTCGATTCGGCCGGGCAGCTGGCGATCATCCCTGCCCAGGACCTTCTCGGCCTCGGCTCCGAGGCGCGCCTGAATACCCCGGGCACCCAGCTGCCGCAGAACTGGCGCTGGCAGCTGCCGGCTGATGCCCTGACCCCGCAGCTCGCCCGGCACTGGGGTCAGCTCAACCGGCTGTGCGGGCGCGCCTGAGCCGCGGGCGCGCCCCGGCGCGGCTCAGGCGGCGGCCGCCGCTCGTCTGCGCGCCCACACCGAAGTGTGTTCGTCGGCGGCCGGCTGGTACGCGACGCCGATCTCATCGAGCGCCTGCAGGCAGGCCTGCGGATCCTGATCGGGCCGCGGCACGAGGCAATCGAAACCGCAGCGGCCCAGCCAGAACACCAGGTCACGGACCACATCGCCCACGGCCCGCAGCTCGCCGGTGTATCCCAGGCGGCCGCGCAACAGCATGGCCTGGGTCAGCGCCCGGCCGTCGGAAAAAGTGGGAAACTGCAGCGCGATGAGCGGTCGATCGGCGATCTGCGGGTAGATGGCCTCGACGTCCTCGGTGTTGGGCAGCAGCACCCCGACGGCCGCAGCGCTCAGCAGCGCTTCGCCTTCGCTGCGCCAGCGGGCGAGCGGCACGATCAGCCGGCCGCTCGCCGGAGTCGGCACGCCGCCCTCCACGGCGAGGCTCCACTCGTCCTCGACGACGGCGCGCCCGCGAATGATCCGGCTCATGCCGCCGCCGCCTCCGAGTCGGACTCGGACTGCGACTCGTACAGGCGCGCCTTGAACGGCTCCATGCCCAGCCGGCGATAGCACTCGATGAAGGTCTCCTCGTCGTCGCGCAGCTCGAGATAGGCGCGGATCAGCCGCTCGACGCCGTCGGCGATCTCGCTGCGCGACAGCGCCCGGCCGACCCGCTCGCCGATCGCGGCGTCATTGCCGGGGCTGCCGCCGAGGGTGACCTGGTACCACTCTTCGCCGTGCTTATCGACGCCGAGGATGCCGATGTGCCCGACACTGTGATGACCGCAGCCGTTCATGCAGCCGCTGAGGGTGATGCGGATCGGACCGACTTCGTACTGCGCGTCGAGCGAGTCGAAGCGGCGGTGGATCTCGCGCACCACGCCGGTCGTGCCAGCGTTCGCGAGGCCGCACAGGTCGAGTCCGGGGCAGGCGATCAGATCGGTGGTCAGGCCGATGTTGGGTGTGGCCAGCTGCGCCGCATCGAGCCTGCCCCAGAGCTCGTACAGGTCGCGTTCGGCCACATCGGCAAGCACCAGGTTCTGGTCGTAGGTGGAGCGCAGCTCACCGAAGCTGTACGCGTCGCACGCATCGGCCAGCACTTCGAACTGTCCGGCCGTGCAGTCGCCCGGGACCTGCTGCGGCGCTTTCAGCGAGACGAACACGACGCGGTAGCCCGGCGTCTTGTGCGCCCGCACGTTGCGCTGGAGCCAGGCGGCAAAGCGCGGCTCGCGGGCCGCCAGCGCCTCGAGATCGGCGCCGGCCTCGGCCTGCGGCCGGTAGGCCGGGGCGCTGAAGTGAGTGCGCATCCGCTCGATGTCCTGCGGCCAGAGCTTCAGCCGCCCGCCCTCGGCACTCGCGGTGATCCGGGCGTACTCCTGCTCGATCGCCGCGCGGAAGCGCTCCAGGCCCCACTCGCGCAGCACGATCTTGATGCGCGCCTTGTGGATGTTGTCGCGTCGCCCGAAGCGGTTGAAGGTCCGCAGGATGGCGCAGGCGTAGATGAGCAGATCCGACTCGGGCACGAAGCCGTTGATCTCCTGGGCGAGCATCGGCTGGCGGCCGAGACCGCCGCCGACGAAGAAGCGGTAGCCGATGAGCCCGTCGCGGCGCAACACGTGCACCGCCGCGTCGTTGGTGCGCGTGGCGGCCCGATCGACCGCGGCGCCCGTGAAGCCGAACTTGAACTTGCGCGGCAGCCAGTAGAACTCCGGATGCAGCGCGACGAACTGGCGCAGCAGCTCGCAGTAGGGCCGCGGATCGACGCTCTCGTCGGCGGCGACGCCGGCGAGGTAGTCGCTGGTGATGTTGCGGGTATCGTTGCCGCACGCCTGAATGCTGTGCAGTTGCACCTCGGCGAGCTCGGCGAGCAGATCCGGCACCTGCTCGAGCCGCGGCCAGTTGAGCTGGATGTTCTGGCGCGTGGTGAAATGGCCGTATCCCCGGTCGTAGCGGCGCACCACGTGCGCCAACCGGCGCAGCTGCGCGGACTCGAGCTGTCCGTAGGGCACCGAGATGCGCAGCATCGGCGCGTGGCGCTGCTGGTACAGCCCGCTGCGCAGGCGCAGCTGCCGGAAGGCGTCCTCGGTGAGCTCGCCGGCGAGAAAGCGCCGCGTCTGTTCACGGAACTGCTCGGTCCGCTGGCGAAGCAGCTCACGGTCGGTCTGATCGTAGCGATACATGCCGCAGGACTATAGGCGCGGCCCGCCGGCCGGCTAAATACCGTGTGGTTTGGCGCTGCGCCCGGGCAGTTATGAGCGCGGCGGCGCGCCGTGGCCGCGGCACCGTGTTTCCGGAGTGCGGCGCTTCGGTGCCATAATGACTCACCTTATCCCGCCCGGGTGACGACTGATGGGACTTTATTTCGAGGAATTCACCGTCGGCCAGCGTTTCGAGCACCCGGTGCGCCGGACCGTCACCGAGACCGACAACCTGCTGTTCAGCGCCCTCACCATGAACCCGGCGGCCATCCATCTCGATGCCGAGTACTGCAAGGACAGCCCGTTCGGCCAGCGT
>JAJYTX010000163.1 GCA_021792815.1 Pseudomonadota bacterium | reverse complement strand
CTCTCGCGCAGCCATCTGATCCTCGGCAAGCACAGCGGCCGGCACGCCTTCCGCGACCGGGTCCGGGCGCTCGGGTTCGAGCTCGATGACAGCGAGCTCAACCTGGTGTTCGAGGAATTCAAGGCGTTGGCGGACAAGAAGAAGGAGCTCTTCGACGGCGACATCGAGGCGTTGGTGCTGCGCGCGGAAGGCGCGGCGGCCGGCCCCTGGACGCTGCTCGGCCTCGAGACGCACGCCGGGACCGAGGGCGAGGCGAGCGCGAAGGTGCGCCTGCAGCATCACGACGGGCGGCTCGTCGAGCGCACGGCCCACGGCGACGGTCCCGTCGATGCCGCCTTCAAGGCCATCGAAGCGGCAACGGACATCGGCGTGATGCTGCGCAAGTTCGAGGTGCGCGCCGTGACGGAGGGCGAGGACGCACAGGGCGAGGCCCTGGTGTACGTGGAGTACAATCAGCGCACGTACCGAGGCTCGAGCGTCAGCACCAACATCGTGGAATCGAGCACCAAGGCGTTCCTCGAAGTGATCAATCGCATCGAGCTGTCACAGGCGGGCAATCGCTCGCGCGAGGAGCGCGCCGGGGCCGCGAGCGCGGCCAAGGCGATCTAACGACGGAGAGACCCATGCCCATACCGGCCACCGAATTCATCTGGTTCAACGGCAAGCTCGTCCCCTGGGAGCACGCCACGGTCCACGTGATGTCCCATGCGCTGCACTACGGCTCATCGGTCTTCGAGGGCGTGCGTGCCTATGAGACCCCGCGGGGCGTCGCCATTTTCCGCCTGCGCGAGCACACGCGGCGGCTGCTCGACTCGGCGAAGGTCTACCGCATCACCGTGCCGTTCAGCGCCGAACAGCTCAACGACGCGTGCCGGCAGGTGGTCGCCGTCAACGGCCTCGCCCGCGGCGCCTACATCCGCCCGGTCGTCTTCCGCGGCTACGGCGAGATCGGCGTGACGCCGAAGAATGAGCCGCCCACGGTGGTGGCGGTGGCCGCGTGGGAATGGGGCAAGTACCTCGGACACGCGAGCGAAGCCGAGGGAGTCGATGCCTGCATCGCCTCCTGGCAGCGCGTCGCGCCCAACACCCTGCCGGCGCTCGCCAAGGCGGCCGGCAATTATCTGTCGAGCCAGCTGATCGGCGCCGAGGCGCGCCGGCTCGGCTTCGATGAGGGCATCGGCCTCGCGCCCGATGGCACCCTGAGCGAAGGCTCGGGGGAGAATCTGTTCGTGGTCAAGGACGGGGTGCTGCTCACCCCGGCGCTCGGGCACTCCGTGCTCAGCGGCATCACCCGCGACACGGTCATGCGCCTGGCGCGCGAGCGGGGCCTGGAGGTGCGCGAGTGCGCCATTCCCCGCGAGCTCCTCTATCTGGCCGATGAGGCCTTCTTCACCGGCACCGCGGTCGAGATCACCCCCATCCGCTCGGTGGATCGTCTGGCGGTCGGAAGCGGCCGGCGCGGCCCCATCACCGAGACACTGCAGAAGGCTTTCTTCGGGCTGTTCAGCGGCGAGACCGCCGACCAGTGGGGCTGGCTCGACCACGTCGATATGAAGGCGCAACCCGCCGTGGCGGCGCTGTGATGTCGGCCTCGCCCCAAACCCTGTTCGAAAAGGTCTGGCGGGCGCACGAAGTGGCGCCCGAGACGGCCGACACACCGGCGGTGCTGTACATCGACCTGCACCTGATCCACGAAGTCACCTCCCCGCAGGCCTTCACGGTGCTGCGGGAGAGGGCGCTGAAAGTACGCCGGCCGGACCTGACGTTCGCGACCATGGATCATTCGACGCCCACCCGGACCGAGCAGGTCTTCGGCGGGGCGCCGATCACCCTCGAGGCGGCGGCGCGCCAGGTCCGGGAACTCGAAGCCAACTGCGCCGCCTTCGGCATCGAGCTGCTGAACCTGCGGCACGCCGAGCGCGGCATCGTGCACATCATCGGGCCGGAGCTGGGTCTGACCCAGCCGGGCAAGACCCTGGTCTGCGGCGACAGCCACACCAGCACCCACGGCGCGCTCGGGGCGCTCGCCTTCGGCATCGGCACCACCGAGGTCGGACACGTGTTCGCCACGCAGTGCCTGCTGCAGCGCAAGCCGCGCACGCTCGCGATCAACGTCACCGGCACCTTGCCCGCGGGGGTCGGCGCCAAGGATCTGATCCTCGCCATCATCGGCCGGATCGGGGTCGCCGGCGGCACCGGTCACGTCATCGAATATCGCGGCGAGACCATCCGCGCCCTCGACATGGACGGGCGCATGACTGTGTGCAACATGTCGATCGAGGCCGGCGCGCGCGCCGGCATGATCGCCCCGGACGAGACGACTTTCGCCTATCTCGCCGGGCGTCCGCGCGCGCCTCAGGGCGCCGACCGGGAACGCGCCGTCGAACGGTGGCGGCAGCTGCGCACCGACCCCGGAGCCCATTTCGACAAAGAGGTCGACATCGATGCCTCGCGCCTCGAGCCCATGATCACCTACGGCACCCACCCGGGCATGGTCATGCCGATCACCGGCGTGATTCCCGGGCACGCGGACGATCCGGTGCTCGGCAAGGCCCTGGCGTACATGGGGCTCACCGCCGGCCAGCCGCTCAAGGAGCATCCGGTGAACGTCGTGTTCATCGGCAGCTGCACCAACGGCAGGCTGTCCGACCTGCGCCTCGCCGCTTCGTTGCTGCGCGGCCGCACGGTCGCCCCGGGCGTGCAGATGCTGGTGGTGCCGGGCTCCCAGCAGGTCAAGCGCCAGGCCGAAGCCGAAGGTCTCGACCGCGTGTTCATCGAGGCCGGCGCCGAATGGCGCGAATCCGGCTG
The DNA here is from genome assembly GCA_021792815.1 of Pseudomonadota bacterium. The sequence goes on along the minus strand of JAJYTX010000163.1, from coordinate 3,821 downwards.
CTCGATGTGCCTCGGCATGAACGGCGACCTCGTACCCAAAGGCCACTACGCGGTGAGCACCAGCAACCGCAACTTCGAGGGCCGCCAGGGCGTGGGCGCGCGCACCCTGCTCGCCAGCCCGCTGACCGCGGCGGCGAGTGCCGTGCGCGGCCGTGTCACCGACCCGCGCGAGCTGATGTAAAGGAACCGCTGCAGTGCAACCGATCCGAACTCTGCGCTCGCGCACCGCGGTGCTCGCGGTGAGCGACATCGACACCGACCAGATCATCCCGGCGCGATTTCTCACCACCACCACCCGCGAGGGTCTCGGCAAACACCTGTTCGCCGACTGGCGCTACGGCCCCGACGGCGCCCCGAAGGCGGATTTCGCGCTGAACCGCCCGGAGGCCGCGGGCTGCACCATCCTGGTCGCGGGCAATAACTTCGGCTGCGGCTCCTCGCGCGAGCACGCCCCCTGGGCGCTGACCGATTACGGCTTCCAGGCCGTGATCAGCACTCAGATCGCCGACATCTTCCGGAACAACTCGCTGAAGAACGGCCTGATTCCGGTCATCGTCGATGCACCGACGCATCGCTGGCTGCTCGAGCATCCTGGCGCCGAGGTGACCATCGACCTCGAGACGACCACGCTGCGCTGCGCCGGCGGCGAGGCACGCTTTCCGCTCGAGCCGTTCGCGCGCTATTGCCTGATGAACGGCGTCGATGAGCTCGGCTTCCTGCTCGGCCGCGAGGCGCAGATCGCTTCGTACGAGGCGCGGGTGGGCATCCGATGAAGGCGAGCATTGCCGTACTGCCGGGCGACGGCATCGGCCCGGAGGTCATCGCCGAGGGCCTGCGCTGCCTCGAGGCCCTCGCCCGGCGCCGCGGGCACGAGTTCCGCCTCACCGAGCTGCCCTTCGGCGGCGCCGCGATCGATCGGTGCGGCAACCCGCTGCCTGAGGAGACTCTCGAGGCCTGTCTCAGCGCCGATGCGGTGCTGCTCGGGGCGATCGGCGGCCCGAAATGGTCGGCGCCCGAGGCGAGGGTGCGCCCCGAGCAGGGGTTGCTCGCGCTGCGCAGCGCGCTTGGCGTCTACGCCAACCTCCGACCCGTCAAGGTCCACCCTGCTCTGCTCGGCGCCTCGACGCTCAAGCCGGAGGTCCTGCAGGGAGTGGATCTGCTGTTCGTCCGCGAACTGACCGGAGGGATCTACTTCGGCGAGAAACGCCGTGATGCGCAGGCCGCCAGCGACCTCTGCACGTACACCGTGGCGGAAATCGAGCGCATCGTCCGCGCCGCCGCGCGCCTCGCGCAGCAGCGCCGGCGCAAGCTGGTCTCGATCGACAAATCCAACGTGCTCGAGACCTCGCGCCTGTGGCGGGAGACCGCCACGCGGGTGGTGCAGCGGGAGTTCCCGCAGGTGGCACTCGAGCACGTCCTGGTTGATTCGGCGGCCATGCACCTGATCCGCCGGCCGCGCGATTTCGATGTCCTCGTCACGGAAAACATGTTCGGCGACATCCTCACCGACGAGGCATCGATGCTGGCGGGCTCGCTCGGGCTGTTGCCCTCGGCCTCCCTCGGCGAGGGTACGCGGGGGCTGTACGAGCCGATCCACGGCTCGGCGCCGGATATCGCCGGCCGTGGCATCGCCAACCCCTGCGGCACGCTGCTCAGCGTCGCGCTGCTGCTGCGCCACTCGCTCGGGCTGGCCGAGGAAGCCGCCGCCCTGGAGGCCGCGGTCTTCGAAGCGCTGGCACAGGGTGCGCACACACCCGACATCGCGGCCCCGGGTGCCCGCGCGTTCTCGACACGGGAAGTCGGCGACGCGGTCCTGGCGAGGCTGTGACGGCGCCGGGCGGGCGCCCCGGCGTCAGCCCGGTCGCGCGGCGCGCTGCAGCGCGGCGGCCAGGTCCGCCTGCAGATCGTCGAGTGATTCGATCCCCACCGACAATCGGATCAGGCCATCGACCAGTCCGGCCCGCTGCCGCGCGGCCGGCTCCAGGGCCGCATGCGTCATGGTGGCCGGGTGCGCCACCAGGCTCTCGACGCCGCCCAGGGACTCGGCCAACGAGAAATATTCCAGTCCCGTGGTGAATGCCCGTACCGCCTCGAGTCCACCGGCGAGCTCGAGCGTGACGATCGCCCCGAAGCCGCGCTGCTGGCGCCGGGCAAGCGCATGGCCGGGATGGTCCGCGAGTCCCGGATAGTGAACCGTCCTCACACCCGGCTGAGCCACGAGCCACTGCGCCAGCGCCTGAGCATTGCGGCCATGATGTTCCAGACGCGCGTGCAGGGTACGCAGTCCCCTGAGGGTGAGGAAGCTGTCGAAGGGTGATCCGGTGAGCCCCAGGCAGTTGGCCCACGAGGCAAGCTCCGCGTGCAGATCCTCCCTGGCGGCCACCACCGCTCCGCCGACCACATCGCTGTGCCCGTTGAGGTACTTGGTGGTCGAGTGCACGACCAGGTCCGCGCCGAGGGACAGCGGCTGTTGCCAGGCCGGAGACAGAAAAGTGTTGTCCACCGCCACCGTGGCTCCCGCGGCATGGCCCCACGCGGCGAACTGCTCGATGTCCGTGATGCGCAGCAGCGGGTTGCTCGGGGTTTCGATCCACAGCAGCGCCGTGGGCGAGGACAGGGCGGCCCTGACGGCGCCGAGGTCGGCGAAATCGACGAACTCCACCTGCCGCTCGCCGCGCCGCCGCCAGGCATCGAACAGCCGGTAGGTGCCGCCGTAACAATCGTGCGGCGCCACGATGCGGGCCCCGACCGGCAGCAGGTACCCGACGAGGGTGATCGCCGCCATGCCGCTCGCCGTGATCACGGCGCCCGTGCCGCCCTCGAGGGCCGCGAGCGCCGCGCCGAGCAGCTCGCGCGTCGGGTTGCCCGAGCGGGTGTAATCGTACTCGCGCTTCTCGCCGAAGCCCCTGAAGGCGAACGTCGAGGTCAGATGGATCGGCGGCACGACCGCGCCGGTGGTCGGGTCGGACTCGAGACCGGCGCGGACGGTGCGGGTGATCTGGGCGGGGATGCGGTTGGATGGGTTCATATGACCTTGTGTCAGGATGTCGGCTCAGTGGCCCGCGAGCGCCGCGGCGAATATGCCGTGCAGCTGTTGAGATTCTTTCAGGAAGGCATCGTGACCGTAAATCGAGGAGATCTCGAACAGTCGCGCCGAGTGCAGCCGCGCCGCCATGCCGCGCACGTCGGCCAACGGGACGAGCATGTCCTCGCGCACCGCCACCACCGCCGTCGGCACGCAGATGCGCGCCGCCTCCACGCGGTGCAGATCGATCGATTCGGACAGGCACAGGAACGCCTCCGGGCGGTGCCGCGCCGCGTAGTCGTTGCCGCGGGCGGCGAGATAACCCTCCACGGGCAGGCGCATCCGGCCCGCCTGCTGGGTCGGCGGGCCCTCGAAGCGGGCGCGGAATTCCTCTGCGGTGCGGTAGGTCGACATGGCGAGCGCACGCGCCAGCGCCAACCCCTCGCGCGCCCGACCGGTCTCGATCCCGAGGCGCACGACATCGCGCTGCACGGAGCGCCACGCGGTGCCGAGCGGGTGCGGCCGATCGGTGGCGCACAGCACGATCAGCCGGCCGACGCGCTCCGGAAAGCGCTCGGCGAACGCCAGCGCGACCATGCCGCCGTAGGAGCCTCCGGCGATCGCATGCAGCGATCTGATCCCCAGCTGATCGATCAGTCGCAGCAGGATCTCGGCCTGATCGTAGGTGGATACGCTCGGAAAAGCCTGTCCGGGACCGGGGCCGGTGGTCTCGCCGCTGCCGCCGAGATAATCGAAGGACAGCACCCGGTGACATTCGGTGTCGAGCGGCCGTCCC
>JAJYTX010000162.1 GCA_021792815.1 Pseudomonadota bacterium | reverse complement strand
GGTCCGGGTGATATTTCATGGCGAGGCGCCGGTAGGCCTTCTTGATCTCCGCCTCGGTGGCCGACTTCGGGAGGTCGAGTACCTTGTAATAATCGCGCTTGCTCATGTTGTGCGCTGTGCGCGTAAACCCTTAAATAACGAACGGGGTTCGTCCACGACGAACCCCGGCTCTGACTCGCGGCCCGGCAGGCCGGCACGTGCACCGTTCAATCCCCGGGGTCCGCTGCCGGACTCCGGGGATGATCCCACGTCGCCGCCGGTTCGTCAGGACGCCTTGCGTCCCTTGTCCTTGACTTCCTCGAACTCAGCGTCAACCACGTCCTCTTTGCCGCCACCCGAGGCGCCCTGGGACGCATCGCCTGCCCCCGCAGACCCCTCAGCCCCGGGCGCGCCACCACCAGCCGCCTGGCCTGCCGCATAGGCCTTCTGCGCGATCCCGGCGGAAGCCTGCGCCAGCGCCTCGGTCTTTTTCTCGATGACGCCCTGGTCGTCGCCCTTCAGCGCCGTGCGCAGGTCCGAAATCGCCGCCTCGACACTCGCTCGCTCGGAGGCATCAACCTTGTCGCCGAGGTCTTTCAGACTGCGCTCCACGGCGTGCACCATGCCATCGGCCTTGTTGCGCACTTCGACGAGCTCGCGGAATTTCTTGTCTTCCGCGGCGTGCGCCTCGGCATCGCGCACCATGCGCTTGATCTCGTCCTCGTTCAGGCCGCTCGAGGCCTTGATCACGATCTTCTGCTCGCGCCCGGTCGCCTTGTCCTTGGCGGACACGTTGAGGATGCCGTTGGCGTCGATGTCGAAGGACACCTCGATCTGCGGCATGCCGCGCGGCGCGGGCGGAATGTCCGACAGATCGAATTTGCCGAGCGACTTGTTGTCCACCGCCCGGTCACGCTCGCCCTGCAGCACGTGAATCGTCACCGCCGTCTGGCTGTCATCGGCGGTCGAGAACACCTGCGAGGCCTTGGTCGGAATGGTGGTGTTTTTCTCGATGAGCTTGGTCATCACGCCACCCAGCGTCTCGATACCGAGCGACAGCGGCGTGACATCGAGCAGCAGCACGTCCTTGACCTCGCCGGTGAGCACGGCGGCCTGGATGGCGGCGCCCACGGCCACCGCCTCATCAGGGTTGACGTCCTTGCGCGGCTCGCGCCCGAAGAAGTCCTTGACGCACTTCTGCACCAGCGGCATGCGCGTCTGGCCACCGACGAGGATGACCTCGGCGATGTCGCTCGCCGAAACCCCCGCATCCTTCAAAGCGGTGCGACAGGGAACAATCGTCCTCTGCACCAGCTCCTCGACCAGCGCCTCCAGTTTGGCGCGGGTGAGCTTGATGTTCAGGTGCTTCGGTCCCGAGGCGTCCGCCGTGATGTACGGCAGATTGATGTCGGTCTGCTGAGTCGATGACAGCTCGATCTTCGCCTTCTCCGCCGCCTCCTTCAGACGCTGCATGGCGAGCGGGTCCTTGCGCACATCGACGCCGGATTCCTTCAGGAACTCCTCGGCGAGGAAATGGATGATGCGCAGATCGAAATCCTCGCCGCCGAGGAAGGTGTCCCCGTTCGTCGAGAGCACCTCGAACTGGTGCTCCCCGTCGATCTCGGCGATCTCGATGATGGAGATATCGAACGTGCCGCCCCCGAGGTCGTACACCGCAATCTTGCGGTCTCCGCTTTGCTTGTCGAGGCCGTAGGCCAGCGAGGCCGCGGTCGGTTCGTTGATGATGCGCTTGACCTCGAGCCCGGCGATGCGCCCGGCATCCTTGGTCGCCTGGCGCTGCGAATCGTTGAAGTACGCCGGCACGGTGATCACCGCCTCGGTGACCGGCTCGCCCAGATAGTCCTCGGCGGTCTTCTTCATCTTCATCAGCACCCGCGCGGAGATCTCCGGCGGAGCCATCTTCTTGCCCTGCACGTCGACCCACGCATCACCGTTGTCCGCGCGAGTGATCTTGTAGGGCACCATTTTCACATCCCGCTGCACCACCTCGTCCTCGAACTTCCGTCCGATGAGGCGCTTGACGGCGAACAGGGTGTTCTGCGGATTGGTGACCGCCTGGCGCTTGGCCGGCTGGCCGACCAGCACCTCATTGTCCTTTGTAAAGGCGACGATCGACGGGGTGGTGCGATCGCCCTCGCTGTTCTCGATCACACGAGGCTTGCCGCCTTCCATGATGGCCACGCACGAATTGGTGGTCCCGAGGTCGATGCCGATTACCTTTGCCATGGTCTGCTCCGCCGAATACTGCTGAAACGGGTAGTGCCGTCTGTAAATCAGATGCCGTTCGAGGGGTTTGTGGGGTGCCCCCGGGGATGATTCAAGGTCCGCAAAGGGTGTCTGGGTTAATGATCTGCTCCGGAAGGGGCCTTCGCCACGATCACCCGCGCGGGCCGAAGCAGCCGCCCGTTGAGCTCGTAACCGGTCTGCACCACCTGGATGACCGTATTGGGCTCGGCGTCCGGGGATTCCTGGGCCATCATCGCCTCGTGGCGGGCCGGATCGAAGGGCACGCCGAGCGGCTGCACGGGGGTCACCCCGAGCCTCTCGAGCGCCTTGGCGAGCAGCTTGAGCGTCGCTTCCTGGCCCTGCCTGAGGCTGTCGATATCGACAGCGGGCTGCCCGGCGCTCCGTACTGCGAGCTCCAGGCTGTCGCGCACGGGCAGCAGTTCCGCGGCGAATTTTTCCAGGCCATAGCGATTGGCCGCCTCGATATCCCGCTGTGCGCGCTTGCGGACGTTGTCGAGCTCGGCGACGGCGCGCAGATACTGCTCCCGGTGCTCGCGGGCCTTCTGCTCGGCCTCGCCGAGCGCCTGCTGCAGTCTCGAGAGCTCTTCGGGCTGCGGGCTGCTTTCGGCGGTAGCCGCTGCCGCGCCCTGCGCCGTCCGGCCCTCGGCCGCCTGTCCGCTCGATTGCGCTTCACCCATGCCCATCCCGAACCTCCTGAAATCTCAACTCAAATCATTCCCCTCCCCGGCTCTGGCGGGGAGCGACAGGCTCTCGGTTGGGGTCAACGGCGGGAATTCAAGGCGGAACCCAGCAGTTTCGCCGTCATGTCGACGATGGGGATGACCCGCTCATAGGCCATGCGGGTGGGCCCGATGACCCCGAGCACCCCGAACACCGAGCCCGGCGAGCCATACGGCGCGGTGACCACGCTGCAGTCATCGAGGATCTGAAAGCCGGACTCGTGGCCGATGAAGATCTGCACTCCTTCGGCCCGCAGGCTCTGGTCCAGCAGATGCAGGAAGTCCCGCTTCTCGTTGAAGGCTTCGAACAACCTGCGCAGCCGCTCGACGCTCGAGAGCTCGGCGACACTCATCAGATTGGTCTCGCCCTTGATCACGTACTCGAGCCGCCTTTCCTGCTCTCCGGCATCGAACACATGCTGCGCCATGCAGATCGCGTCCAGCATCACCTGATTCAGGTGCGCGCGCGTCTCGCTCAGCTGGCGCAGGATTTCCTGTCGTACTTCCGAGAGCGAGCGGCCGCGGAACTGCTCGTTGAGATAGTTCGAGGCACGCTTCAGCTCATCGGGAGAGAAGTAGCGCTCGAGCTGGATGATGCGGTTCTGCACCTCGCGTTCCCCGTACACGAGCACGACCAGAACACGGTTTTCCGACATCCCGACGAATTCGATCTGGGTGATCGAGGCTTGGGCGGCGCGCGGCACCGTGACCACGCCGGCGAGGTGGGTCAGGCTGGAGAGCAGCTGCGAGACCGTGGTGACGAGATCCTTGGTGCTGTCCGGACCGACCTCGAACTGGCGGCGAATCTCGGCCTCCGCGACCGCATCCACCGGCCGCACCTGCAGCAGCGAGTCGACGAAGAACCGGTATCCTTTGTCCGTGGGGACGCGTCCGGCAGAGGTATGAGGCGACGCGACGAACCCGAGCTCCTCGAGATCCGCCATGACATTGCGGATGGTCGCCGAGGACAGCTGCAGCCCTGACTCGCGCGAGAGCGCCCGGGAGCCGACCGGCTGGCCGTCGCGGATATAACTCTCCACGAGTACGCGCAGCAGGTGCTGCGCCCGCTCATTCAGCAATTCTTCGCGGCTTTCCTGGGTCATAATTCCTGCGCTGCGTGTACTTTGATCGAGCCGCGCCAGACACACCGCCTCATCAAGCGGCGCCTGGCGCCCCAAAGCCCAAACGCACCTCAGGCAAGCTATTAAACGGCCCCCGCGAGCCTCAAGCAAGCGCCACTGCGATGTTACCGGCGCCTGAAGCCACGGGTCGACCTGTGAAATTCGCATCGCCCCGCCCGCCCGACGCCGAGCGCGCGGCACGGCCAATCGAGTACACTAGCGGTATCGTGCCCAACCCCGGGGCGAAACCCGCCTCCGCCGCGCGCGCGGAGGCCCATCAGAGGCTTCCTGGATGGTCTTGCTGCGCAGCTGTGCGCTGGTCGGCCGATTCACAGACCCGCACGTGGCGGAGTCCTCACAGGCCGTGCTGGCGCATCTGGCGACCCGGCAGATCACCGTGCTGCTCGATGAGGCCGCCGCTCTGGCCGATCGGGGCGCGGCGGTGCGCGTGCCGGAAGGCGAGCTCGGCCGCCGCGCGGACTTGATGATCGCGGTCGGCGGCGACGGGACGCTTCTCTATGCCGCAGGCCTGGTGGCTCGCCACGGGGTGCCGCTGCTCGGCATCAACCGGGGCCGACTCGGCTTTCTCACCGATGTGATGCCCGAGGATATCCCGGCCTGCCTCGATGCCGCCATCGAGGGACGCCTGGAAGCTGACGAGCGGCCGCTGCTGGCGGCGTGCCTGCGTCGCGCCAAGGACGAGCCGGCCCGCGCCCTGGCGCTCAACGACGTCGTGCTGCAGAAGCTCGCCACGGGTCGGATGCTCGACTTCGAAACCCGGGTGGCGGGACATTACGTCAATACCCATGCCGGGGACGGGATCGTCGTCGCGAGCGCCACGGGCTCGACGGCCTATGCGCTGTCCTGCGGCGGCCCGATCGTCGAGCCGAACCTCGACGTCGTAGTGCTCTCGCCGATCTGTCCACACACCTTATCGGATCGGCCGATCGTCGTGTCGAGCCGCTCCACGATCGAAATAAAGCTGCTCGATCGCGCCGATGCCCGAGCGCAGGTCACCTGTGACGGGGTGATCCTCGGGTCGCTGGTGCCCGAGGAGGTACTGTCGATCGGACCCGCCCGTGAGCGGATCACGCTCCTTCATCCTCCCGGCCACGACTACTTCAGGTTGCTGCGCTCCAAGCTGCGCTGGGGCCGCGGCAGCACGGAGCGCTGAGCCGCCCTGCTTTCCCCGCCCAGGCGAAATCAGCCTCCCGCTGCGCTATCCTTGCGCTGCGAGGGCCCGATGCGGGCTCGTGTCCACCGATTCGCCTCGATGCGACTCACCCTCCGGGAGTGCTCGGGCGCGAAGCAGAGGCTCCCGATCCCGTCATGCTCACCGCGCTGCAGATCCGCGATTTTGCCATCATTGACGAGCTCGAGCTCGAGCTGCATCCCGGACTCACGGTGCTCACCGGCGAAACCGGCGCGGGCAAGTCCATCCTGGTCGATGCCCTGCAGCTGCTCGCCGGCGGCCGAACCGGGCCCGAGATGATCCGCCACGGCGCCGAGCGGGCCGAGCTCTGTGGCACTTTCGATCTGACCGGCTCGCCCCAGGCGCTCATGGACTGGCTCGAAACGCAGGCCCTGGCCGGGTCGGAACTCATCGTCCGACGGGTGCTCAGCGCCGATGGGCGCTCGCGCGCCTGGCTCAACGGCCACAGCGTGCCGGTGCAGCTGCTGCGCGAAGCAGGCGACCTGCTGATCGATATCCACGGCCAGCACGAGTTTCAGTCCCTGATGCGCCCGTCCTGCCAGCGCGAGCTGCTCGATGAGTACGGCGGACTCGAGCCACAGCTCGCCGCGGTACGCGCGGCGCACCGGTCGTGGCAGCAGAAGCGCTCGCGCGCCCTGGAGCTCGACAGTGCCGCGCGTGATCGCCAAGCGAGACTCGAGCTGCTGCGCTACCAGGTCGCCGAACTCGAGGCGCTGCGGCTGCAGCCCGGGGAGATCGAGCAGCTCGCGGAGGAACGCTCGCGCCTGATGCACCGGGGCCGGCTCGCGGAATCGGCGCAGGCAGCCCTCGCGCTGCTATACCAGGAAGAGCACGGCAACGCCTACAGCAGCCTCAGCCGCGCGCTGCAGGCCCTGCACGCCGGCGCGGCTCACGACCGGCAACTTGCCCCGATCATCGCCCTCGCCGAAGAAGCCGAAGTGCGCATCCGCGAGGCGGCGCGGGAGCTCGAGCGCTATGGAGAATCCCTCGATCTCGACACCGCACGGCAGAACGAGGTTGAGAGCCGTCTGGCGGCGATCGAGGAGCTGGCCCGCAAACATCGGGTCGTGCCGCCGGAGCTGATGGCACGCGCTGCCCAGATGGCCACGGAGCTCGGCTCGCTCGAGAGTGCCGAGGTGGACCTGGCGGTGCTGCGCCAGGAGCTCGGCACAGCGCTCGAGCAGTATCAGCGCGCAGCCGGTGCGCTCTCTGCGGCCCGATTGGCCGCAGCCGCTTCGCTCGGACAGACCGTCACGGCTCACATGCAGTTGCTCGGCATGGCCGGCGGGCGGCTCGAAGTCGCGGTCACCGGCAGCGACGAGCCGGCGCCTC
>JAJYTX010000161.1 GCA_021792815.1 Pseudomonadota bacterium | reverse complement strand
CCGTGCTCGAAGTACGCGGCGAGGTGTTCATGCCGATCACCGGTTTCGAGCGTCTGAACCGCGAAGCCCGCGCGCGGGGCGAGAAGCTGTTCGTCAATCCGCGCAACGCCGCCGCCGGGAGCCTGCGCCAGCTCGATCCACGCATCAGCGCCGCGCGGCCTCTGCACGTGTATTTCTACGGTCTGGGTGTCGTGTCGGACTGGCAGCCTCCCGAGACCCAGGCGGGGCTGATCGATGCGCTCAAGGCGTGGGGGTTGCCCGTGTGTCCGCACTCCGAGCGGGTGCGGGGTGTCGAAGGCTGCCTGGAGTACTACCGCGGGATGGGCCGGCGGCGGGCAAGTCTGCCGTATCAGATCGACGGAGTGGTGTTCAAGGTCGATCGGCGCGCCGACCAGGATCGGCTGGGGTATGTGTCGCGGGCGCCTCGATGGGCGCTGGCGCAGAAATTTCCGGCCGAAGAAGCCATGACCCAGGTCCGCGCGATCGAGTTCCAGGTCGGACGTACCGGGGCGCTCACGCCCGTGGCGCGGCTCGAGCCGGTGTTCGTCGGCGGCGTGACCGTCAGTAACGTGACGCTGCACAACTTCGATGAAGTTCGCCGCAAGGACGTGCGCGCGGGCGACACGGTGGTGGTCAGACGCGCGGGCGATGTCATCCCGGAGCTGGTGCGCGTCATCGTCGAGCGGCGTGCGCATCGGACGCCGCAGGTGCAGTTACCGAAGCGCTGTCCGGTGTGCGGCTCGACGGTGCTCAAGCCTGAGGGCGAGGCCGTGGCCCGCTGCACCGGCGGCTTCACCTGCCCCGCGCAGCGCCAGGAGTCCATCCGGCATTTCGCGAGCCGTGCGGCGCTCGACATCGAGGGCCTCGGCGAGAAGCTCGTCGGGCAGCTGGTCGAGGCCGGCCTCGTGAGCTCACCAGCGGACCTGTACTCGTTGAGTGCGGCGCAGCTGCAGGACCTCGATCGCATGGGCGAGAAGTCCGCCGTCAATCTGCTGCGCTCCATCGAGCGCAGCAGGCGTACGACTCTGCCGCGGCTGCTGTACGCGCTTGGCATCCGGGAAGTCGGAGAAGCCACCGCGCTGGCACTGGCGAGGCACTTTGGCGAGCTGGAGCCGCTGATGAGCGCAAGCGCGGAGGAGATTCAGCGCGTGCCCGATGTCGGACCGGTGGTGGCGGCGCATATCGCCGCGTTTTTCGCCTCGCGCGAGCACCGCGAAGCGATCCGCCGGTTGCGCATCGAAGGTGTCAGGTGGGAGCCGTTCGCGAACGGCGCGGCTGAATTGCCGCTCGCAGGCCAGACTTTCGTGCTCACCGGTACGCTCGAGGGGTTCAGCCGCGAACAGGCGAGCGAGGCGCTCACGACGCTCGGCGCGAAGGTATCGGGGAGCGTCTCGAAGAAGACCCGCTGCGTGGTCGCAGGCGCCGATCCCGGCTCGAAACTCGACAAGGCCCGCGCGCTCGGCATCGAAGTGCTCGACGAGGAAGCATTCAAGCGGCTGCTCGCCCGGCACGCCCGGCACGGAAGATAAAGTACTGCGCGTCGGCTTGCGGGAGTGCCTCGCGAGGGGTGATCCGCGCGCGTTTTGCCCAGCGGTGAGGCCCGTCAGCCGAGCGTCGCGCGCCCGTGGCTTCGCAGCTGCGCTGCGGCCTCGGCGGCCAGCCGCTCGAGGATCGACGCCGCCGGCTCGATCGAGTGGATCACACCGGCGGCCTCGCCGAACCAGACACCGGTGTGCTCGGGGTCTCCCGCTTCGAATGCCTGCCGGTAGCGCGGTCCTTCGATCGCCAGGGCGGCCTCGAGCGCGTCCTCGCGTCCGTGCCATCGCTCGGTGAAGGCGTTGCGGCGGATCCGCGCGGTGAAGCCGCGCGGCCACGGGATCTGGCGGGCGATATCCGCGATGTTCGTGCGTACCGTGCCGTCTCCATCCGTCTCCAGGATGGCGCGGTGGTGCCCTTGTCTGACCAGCGCTTCGCATGACGCCCACAGTCGCGTGCCGAGAAGCACCCCGTCGGCACCGAGCATCAGCGCCGCGGCCAGGCCACGGCCGTCGCCGATGCCGCCGGCGGCGAGCAGGAGCGTGCCGGGCGCTCGCGCCGCGAGATGGTCGGCGACTTCAGGGACGAAGCTCAAGGTTCCGCGAAGCGCCCCGTGGCCGCCGGCCTCAGCCCCCTGTGCCACCACGATATCCGCGCCTGCCTCCACGGCGTCCATCACGTGTCCCATGTCCTGGCATTGGCAGATGAGCACGGCGCCGGCTGTTCGGATCGCTTCGACGAAGGGGCGCGGGTCGCCAAAGGACAGCATCACCGCGGCGGGTCGGTGTCTGAGGACATCCGTCAGCAGCGAGGGGGATTTGCGCAGCGACCAGGTGATGAATCCAACGCCCACGCGCTCGCCGCCCGCGGTCTCGAACTGTTGCTCGAGCCAGGTCGGGTCACCGTAGCCGCCGCCAATCAGACCGAGGCCGCCGGCGCGGGTGACGGCAGCGGCGAGCGCGCCGCCCCCGGCAAAGGCCATGGGCGCCGAGACAATCGGGTGGCGCAGGCGCAGCGATCGGGTGAGACGGGTGGCGAGGGTGATCATCGAACGGTGAGGCCGCACACCGGGACGGTCACCGATCCCGGGGTCAGTCGGCTGACCCCGGGGAGGATTCGCGGCCGTTGAGGCGCTCAGCCGGCGGGCGAGGGTGATGGCGCGGCGACGGCCGGCGGCCCCGCCTGACCCTTGGTCTGGCCGTCGGTCTTCGTGTCGAGGTAGGTTACGATTTTGTCCTTGCCGAGCAGCGTGTCGGTGTAGGCGCGGAAGGCTTTTGCCTCGACGATCTGCACCAGGCGGCTCTTGACCGAATCAAAGGGCGGCGGTGCGAGCGGGCGGGTGCCGAGCAGCTCGATGACGTGCCAGCCGAACTGGGTATGCACCGGGGTGTCGGTGTACTGGCCGACCTTGAGCTTGGCGAGCGCATCGGAGAAGGGCTTGACCATGTGATTGAGCGTGAACCAGCCGAGGTCACCGCCATTGGCCTTGGACGGGTCGATGGAGTATTTCTTGGCGAGTTCGGCGAAGTTCCCGCCGTGCTTGAGGTCCCCGATGATCTTCTCGGCGAGCGCCTGGTTCTTCACCAGAATGTGCTCGGCGTGATACTCGGTCTTCGGCATGGCGGCGATCTGGGTGTTGTATTCGGCCTGAAGCTGCGAGTCGCTCGGCTGGCGTCCGGCGAGGAACTTGTTCGAGACCGCCTGCTCGAGGATGTTCAGACGCGAGAGCTCCAGAAGCGATGCCGTGTTCGTCTGCTTGTCCAGGCCTTCCTTGATCGCCTGTTGTGCCACGGCCTGGGCGCGGATCAGGCTGTCGAGCGCGAGTGCGCGCTGCTGCGGGGTGAGCGTGCTCGAGTCGCGACCCGTGACGCCCTTGACGTAGAACTCGTAGAGGTCACGGCTGATGGGCGTACCGTTGACCGTCGCGACCGCGGTCGAAGCGCTGCGGGTCGCAGGGGACTTCGGCTGGCACGCGGCAAGGCTCGCCAGGGCGCAGGCGATGCAGAGAATCCTGAAGTGCTTCATTGAGATGCTCATTGAGTGGTGGTGGGCAGAGGATTGGACGTCGGCCGCAGGCGGCCGGCGCGGGTCAGGGCGCGGATCGCCGTACGCTTCGCGGGGCCGTGGCGTGGATCGTCACCGCATGGATGCCGCGGCCCATCAGCGATGCGAGCGCCTCGTAAACCATGCGGTGCCGCTCGAGTGGCGAGCGGCCCGCGAACGAGTGTGATTCGAGCGCGATGCGGAAGTGCCCTCCGGACCGGGCCCCTTCGTGTCCGGCATGCCGGGCGCTGTCGTCGAGGACTTCGAGCGACAGCGGCGAGAACACGCGCTCGAGCAGGGTGTGGATCTGCTCGGCGGTGACGCTGACCGGGGTTTCGGTTGCGAAAGAGATCATCCGGTGGCGCGGTCGCAGGGTATGGTCAAGATCACGTATCATCCCATCCTTGGCGCGCGGACTCCAGTATTCGCGCGGCTGAACAGCGCCGCCGTCGCAGGACAAGATAGCGTGAGACTGGTCAAGAATACAGTAATGCAGCGGGACCGCGACGCGCGTTTCGAGCGCGGGCGTCCATTGGCCGAGCGGGCAGGGTGGGGTCGATGAGCCGCCCGACTGCGGGAATCCCCTCGCTCGTGGGTGACGATGAGGTCACGGCGTATGGGTGCTCCGGTCGGAGCCTCGAGTCTCGGAACCGCATCCCAGGAAACTGGACCCGGCGCCGGGCGACGGGCGCATGAGCCAATACCTCGAGCTACATCCCGTCACGCCGCAGACCCGCCTGATCCGCATCGCCGCCGGCATCGTGCGCGCCGGCGGCATCATTGCCTATCCGACCGATTCCTGCTACGCGTTGGGCTGGCACATCGGTGATGCCCGCGCGATCGAGCGGGTGCGGCGGATCCGCCGGGCGGATCGTCACCATCACTTCACGCTGGTCTGCGCGAACCTCGCCGAGGTGGGACGGTTCGCGAGGATCGAGACGTGGCAGTTCCGGATGCTGCGCAGCTGCCTCCCCGGGCCTTACACTTTCCTGCTGAAGGCGACCCGCGAGACGCCCCGGCGATTGCAGCATGAGCGGCGACGCACCATCGGGGTGCGTATTCCGTCGCATCCCGTGCCCCAACTGCTGCTGGCCGAACTCGGTGAGCCGCTCATGAGCTCGACGCTGATCGTGCCGGATGAGCCGGAGTCCCTGAGTGCGGCTCCGGCGAGTGCGGGCGTCGCCGAGGATCGCCGTCCCGAACGGGACGGGTCCGAGGCGATCCCGGCGAGTCCGCTCACCTCGGGCCGGGAGATCCAGCGGCGCCTGGAGCACGAGATCGACGCCGTGCTGGACGGAGGGGACTGCGGAGTGGAGCCGACCACAGTGGTGGATCTGTCGGTGACGCCGCCCGTGGTGCTGAGGCAGGGCAAAGGACCGCTGGCGCCGATCCTCGGGGCCTCGGGTTGAGCGGCAACGCGGGCGATTGCGCAGAAAGCGGCCTGCGACAGCAGGATCTGCAGGTCCATCCGAGGCTGCCAGAGGCACGGGCGAGGTATACTGAACGTTTAATCATGCGAGAACAGCTTCGATGAGCACTCCCTCTCCCGGCGGCCGCGTTCTGTCCGGCATGCGGCCTACGGGCCGGCTGCACCTGGGCAACTACCACGGGGCGCTTCGCAACTGGGTGCGGCTGCAGTACGAGTACGACTGCTTTTTCTTCGTCGCCGACTGGCACATGCTGACCACCGGCTACTCGGACACCACACGGTTGCCGGAGTTCGTGCACGAGGTGCTGATCGACTGGCTGGCGGCGGGCCTGAACCCCGGTGTTGCGACGCTGTTCATCCAGTCTCACGTGCCGGAGCACGCCGAGCTGCATCTGCTGCTCTCGATGATCACTCCGCTCGGCTGGCTCGAGCGGGTGCCGAGCTACAAGGACCAGCAGGAGCAGCTCAAGGACCAGGATCTGGCGACCTACGGATTTCTGGGTTATCCGCTGCTGCAGAGCGCCGACATCCTGATCTACCGCGCCCAGCACGTGCCAGTGGGCGAGGACCAGGTGGCGCACGTGGAGCTCACCCGCGAGACCGCGCGCCGTTTCAACCACATCTACGGCCGCGAGGCGGATTTCGAGGACAAGGTGGAGCGCGCCATCAAGAGCCTGGGCGGGCGCAACACCACGCTGTACCGCCAGCTGCGGCGCAAGTTCCAGGAAGCGGGTGAGCAGGAGGCGCTCGAGCGTGGCCGGGCGCTCGTGCACAGCAACACCCGCCTGACCGTCGCGGACCGCGACCGCCTGCTCGGCTACCTGGAGGGCACCGGCGTCACCATCCTGCCGGAGCCGCAGGTGCTGCTGACGGAGACGCCGAGGGTGCCGGGGCTCGATGGACGCAAGATGTCCAAGTCCTACGGCAACACCATCGAACTGCGTGAGGATCCGCAGTCGGTCGAACGTAAGCTTCGTGCGATGAAGACCGATCCGGCACGGGCGCGACGCACCGACCCGGGCGAGCCCGAGCTTTGTCCGGTGTGGGATCTGCACAAGATCTACTGCGGCGAGGACATCCGCAAATGGGTGGTCGAGGGCTGCCGGTCGGCCGGCATCGGTTGTCTGGAGTGCAAGCAACCGGTCATCGACAAGGTCCTCGCCGAGGTCACGGAAATGCGCCGCCGAGCGCAGGAGTACACGGAGAATCCCGAGCTGTTGCGCGACATCGTGGCCGAGGGTTCCGAGAAAGCGCGCGATGCGGCCCGCGAAACCCTGGAACAGGTTCGCCGTGCGATGCATCTGCGCAGCGATTGACACGGCATGGAATCCTCTGAGACCCGCATTGACGAAGACGGTAGTGCCTTGGAAGAGGCCAAACCGCAACTGGCGCTGGTGTCGGGCGAGACCGCTCAGGAACAACCGCACGAGAACCTGCCCGAGCAGGTGGAGATGCCCTTTGCCGTCGTCAACGGCGAACCGGTCACCGTTCTGCCGCGCGACCTGTACATCCCGCCGCAGGCGCTCGAGGTGTTTCTGGAAGCCTTCGAGGGACCGCTCGATCTGCTGCTGTACCTCATCCGCCGTCAGCATCTGGATATCCTGGACATCCCGCTCGCGGCGATCAC
>JAJYTX010000160.1 GCA_021792815.1 Pseudomonadota bacterium | reverse complement strand
TGTATGCGCACGTGCCCATGATCCTCGGTCCCGATGGGGCCAAGCTGTCGAAGCGGCACGGCGCGGTGAGCGTGCTGCAGTACGAGGAGGAGGGGTACCTGCCGGACGCGCTGCTCAACTACCTGGTGCGCCTCGGCTGGTCCCGTGGCGACCAGGAAGTCTTCACGCGCGAGGAAATGATCGCGGCCTTCGACATCAGGGATGTCGGCAAGGCTGCCTCGGCGTTCAATCCCGACAAGCTTCTGTGGCTCAACCAGCAGCACATGATGCGGGCGCAGCCGGCGGCCCTGGTGCCTTACCTGCGCGCGCAGCTGCGCCGCCTGGGGCTCGATAGCGATGATCAGCGGTTGCTCGAAGGCATCATCGTTTCGCAGCGGGAGCGCGCCAAGACGTTGAAGGAAATGGCGCAGAACAGCCGGTTTTTCTTCACCGAGACGGTGGACATTGAGCCCAAGGCCGCAGCCCGGCATCTCTCGGGCGAGGGACTCGGGATGCTCGCGAAGGTGCGCGAGCGCCTCGTGGCGCTGCCGGATTGGACGGCGCCCGGGATCCATGCGGCGCTGCATGAGTTGGCCACGACGCTCGGAGCGGGACTCGGCAAGGTGGCCCAGCCGTTGCGGGTGGCCGTCACCGGTACGGCGGTCTCACCGCCGATCGACCTGACGCTGGAGCTGCTGGGACGGCAGCGCACACTCGCGCGACTGGAGGCGGCACTGGGCGGCGCTTCTGCCGGTTGATTCCGACCGCTTTGCGGCTTCCCTGATGCGAATGGGTCGCCTGGAGGCATGTCGCGGATACTGTTTTCATATCTTGACAGCACGGCGCGCCTTACGTACCTTCGCGCCCTCCGCCGTGGGGCCATAGCTCAGCTGGGAGAGCGCTTGCATGGCATGCAAGAGGTCGGCGGTTCGATCCCGCCTGGCTCCACCACCCCCGATCAGCGTGCCCCGGCTTACCGGCGCGTTTCTCCCATGCTGATTATCGCGATATGAATCAGAGGCTTGTGAGCCAGATGCGGCCTCTGCCCCCGGTTCGACTCACAGCGGATGTCCGGATGATCGACGGACACGGGTGGACTGCGTGCTCACGCTGACCACGGTCCGATCCTCATCAGCCCGAGCACGATCGATCGGTCTGCCGCACGCGTCAGGCGGAAGTCGGGCCGGGGCATTTCAGCTCGAATGCCGATCAGGGCCGGCACTGCTCGTCAGGGATGACAGGTCCGCGGGGGTGTCCAGGTCGAACGCGGCATTGGGCATGGGCACGCTCGTGACCTGGCTGGTGTGGCGGGCGATGATGCCCCGGGCACCGACGTCGCCTGCCAGTTGCGAAAGCTCGGCAAACAGTGACCGGGGGAAGATTGCCGGCACGCCCACTACGGTCCCATGCTGGGCTGCCGCGATACCCTGAGGCCGGCGTCTCCACATCGAAGCCAGTCGCCGCAGGTCCTCGCCACGGACGCGGGCCTGATCGGCCAGCAGCAACAGCACGGCGTCGCACGAGGGTGGCAGCTGGGCGATGCCGGTTCGGATCGAACTGGCGAGCCCCTCGGACCACAGTGGATTGATGAGCACTGAAACCGGGCACTCTGCCAGGACCGGCGCGATTTCGGCTGCCCTTGCCCCGAGCACCACCCATGTCCGGTCGGCGACCGCAGCCGCGCGATCGGCAACGCCACGCAGCAGCGGTCGACCCTCGAGGGTCACCAGTTGTTTCAACCCGCCGAAACGACTCGCGGCACCGGCGGCGAGCACCAGAGCGTGCAGCTCGATATCGTCGCTCACGCCGCCGCCGTGTCGCGTGGCGAGGCGGCTCGCCCGCGGGCCCCGGTGTGGGCTGGCGACTCAGCCCGCCTCACGGCTGGAGGAGACGGCACCGCCCGAGCGGCCCTGGAGAAATTCCAGGATTTCGGCCACGATGCTCAGCGCGATGGCTGGCGGAGCACGCCCGCCGAGGTCGAGACCGACTGGCGCACGCAGCCGGGTGCGCAGGCGCTGCGCATCGGAGCCCAATTGCGCCAGGAGTTTGTCTCTGCGTGCCGCAGGTCCGAGCAGTCCGACATAAGGCAGTTCGCTGCGCGCCAGCGCCCGCAGGTACTCTCTGTCGGATTCCAGGTGGTGACTCATGACCACGGCCGCGTGGAATCGCGCCAGATCGAGCGACTCCGACAGCGCTTCCGGACGGACGATGACGAGCCGCTCGGCCGCCGGAAACCGGGTGGCGACCGCAAAGGCGGGCCGATGATCCGCGAGCGTCACCTGCCAGTACAGTTGCGCAGCGAATTGGCACACCGGCCGTGCGTCGGGGCCCGCGCCGAGCAGCAACAGTCGCGGCGGCATGATGAGCGGCAGCAGAAACACCCGGCAGCGGCCGGGGTCTTCGAACCAGCCGGGAGCGGGCGCATGACTGGCCGCGTCGAAAACCCGTCGCTCCAGGCTGGGGAGGAGCTGACTCATGTCGGAGTCGGGCAGCAGGCAGGAGCCGGTCAGTATCCTCGTGTCATGGGATTCCGTGACGATGCCGATCGCGGTAGGCGTGCCGGCTGCGAAAGCCGCCGAGAGATGCTCCAGCGGCTGCCAGTCCTCAACGGGTCCGACACGCACCAATAGGATGTGCATCGCTCCCTCGCAGCCGGAGCCCAGACCCCATACCAGATCATCCGGATTGCGCAGATCGTAGTTGACCCGCCGCGCCTCGCCGGAATCGATGACCGCCTGGGCGTGTTCGGCGAGATCCCCTTCCAGACAGCCACCCGAGATCAGCCCGGCATACTCGCCATCCTGGGCAATCAGCAGCAGGGCCCCGGGCCTGGCATAGGTCGACCCGGCGGTGTCGAGCAGGATCCCGAGCGCCATCGCCCGTCCGGCCGAGCGCTCGCGGTTGAGCAACGGGAACAGCGGTCCGAGGTTGAATTCCATCGCTTGATGCTACACGGCGTGTCGGTTCCGGGGCAATCGGTTGCGGGACATCCGTCAACCCGCGCGCGGGGTGGTCCGACCCGGCCGTGAGATGCGCGCGGCATCCGCCGGGTGCTCGGCGCTGGTTTTTCCACGGGCAGGGGGTCGGCGAATGCCCCACCCCGGAAGTCCGGCTCCCCCGGATGAGCCCGACGCCGGCGGATTCCGCCGGACTCCGCGCTCGGGCGCCGCTTCGGCGCTGAATAGCTCGGCAAGCCGGCCGATGAGGGCGGCGCCGAGTTCGTCGACCGTCCGAATGACCGTTGCACGGGTGTAGAAATGAGTGACGTCGTGTCCGACGCCGATCGCCACGAGTTCCACCGGTGAATGGCATTCGATTGACCGGATGACGCTGCGCAGATGCCGTTCCAGGAAATCGTGTGAGTTCTCCGACAGCGTCGATTCATCGAGCGGGACCCCATCGCTGATTACCAGAAGAATCCGGCGCCGCTCGCGTCGCAGCAATAGTCGGCCGTGCGCCCACAGGAGCGCCTCGCCGTCAATGTTCTCCTTGAGCAGCTCGTCGCGTAGCATCAGTCCCAGGTTGTGGCGCGCACGGCGCCACGGGGAGTCGGCCGCCTTGTAAATGACGTGTCGCAGGTCACTCAAGCGACCGGGCCGCTGGGGACATCCGGCGCGCAACCAGGCGTCGCGCGAGCGGCCCCCGTTCCATTCCCGGGTGGTGTAGCCGAGAATTTCCACCTTGATCGCGCAGCGCTCGAGTGTGCGACAGATCAGGTCCGCGCACAATGCGGTCATCAGGATCGGCCGACCGCGCATCGAGCCGGAATTGTCGAGCAACAGAGTCACGACCGTATCGTTGCAATCCAGGTCCTCCTCGTCCTTGTAGACGAGCGGCATGGAGGGATCGACGATCACGCGGCTCAGCCGTGCGGCGTCGAGCACGCCATCGTCCCGGTCGAAGCGCCACCGGCGCCGCTGTTGTGCGCGCAGCAGCCGCTCAAGTCGATTCGCGAGTCGGACCAGTCCCGCCTCGAGCGGTTGTGTCTGGTGGCGCAGCATCGCCGTGAGTCGCCCGAGTTCACCGGGCTCGCAGGCGCGCTCCGGGAGCAGGATCTCGTCGTACGCGCGGCTGTAGATCCGGTAGTCGAAGTCCGCCGCGGGCGGCTCGGCGGCCACCCGGAACAGCGCCGCGCGGCGCTCCCTGTGCTCAGGCGTTTCCGCATTGTGCGGCTCGGCGGCTGCCCGCACGGCCACCGGTGCCGCCGCCGCTTCCGCGGACACCGTCTCGTCGCGCGACCGACGGGGGTCGTCTGGCGCGATGGTCATCGGTGCGCTGCACTGCTCCGTGGCGATCGCCCGCGGCTCCGAAACCCGCGGCTGCGCCGTCCCACCCGGACTGCCTGCTGGCGCCACCGTGTCGCATGCGAATCGAAGATCGCGCAGCAGAGCGTGACTGAGCCGCGCAAACGCCTCCTGGTCAGTCAGGACCGCCGGCATGCGCGCGATGTTCGCTCCGGCGTACTCCAGCAGCTCATTGCGCCATCGTTCGAGCGGCGCAGCGACGGCGGTCGGCGGTGCGGCCCCGGTCAGGCGTTCGCGGATCAGCAGCACGAGCGCCTCGATCCGCTCCGTGTCCTCCTGGCCACCTGTGGTACGGTTGGTTTGAGTTCGTGTCAGGTCGTCGGCAAGCGCGGCCATCAGATTGCGAGCGACTCCCGGAAGTGCTCGTGCGCCGAGCGCCTGGCAGCGGAGTTCCTCGAGCGCGTCATACAGGGCGCGCGCCCGCGGCTCGGATGGCCGGCCCACCTCGTGCAACTCGGCATCGTGATGCGCCAGATGCAGCGCGAGCCGGTCGGCGTGGCCCCGCAGGCGGGCCAGTTCGGCGTGGTCGAGCGGTTGCCGCGGCTCAGGCAGGTTCAGCGTGCCTGGGCCGGTATCCTGTCGGGAGCGGCCGAACGCGATCGTGACCGCCTGGCTGGCGCCGAGAGCGCGTACCGACTGCGCGAGCAGGCGCTTGAGCTGATCGGTTGGCGCCTGGCGCTCGGACACAGGATCGAGGTCCGGAGTCAGACAACCATGAGGCGCGCGGCGCTTTCAGGCAGCTCGGCGTCGAAGGCTTTCTGAAAGAACTCGGCAACAGTCGCCCGCTCCGACTCGTCGCACTTGTTCAGAAACGTCATGCGGAACGCCAGGCCGACATCCCGAAAAATCTGGGTGTTCTCCGCCCAGGTAATCACCGTCCGCGGGCTCATCACCGTAGAGAGATCGCCGTTGATGAACGCGTTACGGGTCATGTCGGCGACGCGGACCATCGCCATGATCATGCGGCGGCCGGCATCGGTATCGAACGCCGTCGCCTTGGCCAGCACGATTGCCGCCTCCGCGTCGTGATCGAGGTAATTGAGCGTCGTCAGGATCGACCAGCGGTCCATCTGTCCCTGGTTGATCTGCTGCGTGCCCTGATACAGCCCGGTGGCATCACCGAGCCCGAGCGTGTTCGCGGTGCCGAACAGCCGGAAATGAGGATGTGGGCTGATGACGCGGTTCTGGTCCACGAGCGTGAACCGGCCGTTCGCCTCGAGGACCCGCTGGATCACGAACATCACGTCCGGACGGCCGGCGTCGTATTCGTCGAAGGTGAGCGCGACGGCTCTTTGCAGCGCCCACGGCAGCAGCCCTTCGCGAAACTCGGTCACCTGGCGGCCGTCGCGCAGGACGATCGCATCCCGGCCAACCAGATCGGAGCGGCTGATGTGCCCATCGAGGTTGATGCGGATCAGCGGCCAGTTGAGGACTGCGGCAACCTGCTCAATGTGCGTCGACTTGCCCGTGCCGTGGTAGCCCTGGACCATCACGCGGCGGTTGAATGCAAAGCCGGCGAGGATCGCCAGGGTGGTTTCGGGATCGAATCGGTAGGTCTGATCCCGCTCGGGGACATATTCGTTCGGATGCGAGAACGCAGGCACCTGCATGTCGCTCGCCACGCCGAACTCGCGTGCCGAGACGGATTTGTCGGGCCTGGTGTGCAGCAGCTCGTCGGCGTCGGTCAACGGAGGAATTCCTGCGCGCCACCGGCGGGCGCGCGCGTGTTCGGGCAGCAGCTCATCGGAGCCCTGGGGCGATCGTGGTGCACCGCCGGCGGCAGGTACAGCAGGTTCCCACTTTCGAAAGTCCGCGTATCTTGTATACTGTGCACAGCAATCCTGTCAAGACTGCGCGGGCCCGCAGCGTCGCCGACACATGGTACGCCGGGCGGTTCCGCAGGCTCGCAGGGCCGGGTTCCCCTACGTGATCACGGAGGCCGACGTGCGTCTGAGAGATACCCCCGCCAACCCCGCTCTCATCCGTCCATCGCGGACGCTCCCGCGCTCGGTCGGCGTCATCGGCGCCGGCACCATCGGACCGGACATCGCGTATTACCTTGCCAGCGAGATTCCAGGACTGAAGCTGGTCCTGGTCGACATCGCGCCGGCGGCGCTGGCGCGTGCCCAGGAACGGATCCACGGTTACCTCGAGAAGGGCCTGCAACGCAGGAAGATTTCCGCCGAACGGGCCGCGTCGGTTCGCGCCGGCCTTGCGCCGACCACCGATTATGGCGCGCTCGCCGGCTGCGACTGGGTCATCGAGGCGGCCACGGAAGATCTTGCGCTCAAGCGGCGCATTTTCTCGCAGGTCGAAGCGGTGGTGGCGCCGTCGGCGGTCATCTCTTCGAATACGA
>JAJYTX010000159.1 GCA_021792815.1 Pseudomonadota bacterium | reverse complement strand
GGCCAACCTGACGCCCTTGATCGCTGCCAACCGCTATGGCCTGGAGCGCTCGCTGCAGGACCCGGAGCGGCTCTACATCCGCTTCTACGGTTCCTCATTCATCACCGACGCGCTCGGCGCAAAGCTCACCGAGGCGCCGGCGCAGGGCGATGCGGTGCTGACGGCGCGCTTCGATCTGGAGGAGACGGCCCGTCTGCGGGACAACTGGTTCGTCTTCCGCGATCGCCGTCCGGAACTGTATGGCGCGCTGCTCACACTCGATGGGCGGGAGGCGCGCCAGCCGTTGTCCGGGCGGGATGGCCTCTGAGATCGGCCGTCATGAAGTCGCCGGATGGCTCCGGGAGCCGCATGAGGCGTGCGGATGTGCGCTCGGGAACCGGCCCGGAAAACACTGTGCCGCGGTTCGCGGCGGGCCGCTGCGGCGACGAGCAGGCATCCGGGAGGCAGGCGCCGGCCCGAGTGGCGCTCGTCAGCGCCCGCGCGGCGCGCGGACTGGATGAAGACATGGCGCTGCTCGCCGCGGCGTTGAGCGCGCGTGGCCTGCAGCCGCAGATCGTCGAGTGGGACGATCCCGAAGTGATCTGGTCGGCGTATGAGCTGGCGTTGCTGCGCTCAACCTGGGACTACACGGAGCGCCTCGATGAGTTCCGAACGTGGCTGGCGAGCGTCGCACCGCAGACGCGGCTGCACAATCCGCAATCCCTGGCGCTGTGGAACACGGACAAGCATTATCTGCGCGAGCTGGCCGAGTTCGGCATCCCGACGGTGCCGAGCGAGTTCATCGAGCCGGGCGAGGACCCGACAAGGGCCGTGGAGGCATTCCTGAGCCGTCACTCGTGCGCCGAGCTCGTCGTCAAGCCTGCCGTGGGAGCAGGCTCACGCGGCGCGCTGCGGCTCGCGCGCAGTCGCGCCGCGCAAGCCGCAGCGCACGCCCAGGGACTGCTGTCGGCGGGGCGCAGCGTGCTGCTGCAGCCGTACCTTGCCGATGTCGATTGCAACGGCGAGACCGCCTTGGTGTATTTCGGGGGCCGTTTGAGCCATGCGATCCGCAAGGGTCCGTTGCTGCGCCCGGGGGAGCGCCCCACCCGCGCCTTGTTCGCGCCGGAGCACATTACGCCCCGTACGCCCGAGCGAGCGCAGGAGCGGCTCGGAGCCGCGGCGCTGGACGCGCTGGTGTGCACGGGGCGAGCCGCCGTGATGCCGCTGTACGCGCGAGTGGACTTGCTGCGCGATCCGCGAGGAACACCTGTAGTGCTCGAGCTAGAGCTTGCCGAGCCGTCGCTGTTTCTAGGCTTCGCGGACGGCGCTGCCGCCCGGTTCGCGCTCGAGATCGCGCGGCTGCTGTAATGGCGACGCCCGGCTACCCGCTCAGGTGAGGTAGGCCTGCTGCTGCGCAAGCGGTGGCGGAGTGTACTGATACATCCAGGTCTCCGACAGCGCCTGACCGTGCAGGGAGAGATAAAGCCTGAGGTCGATCGGCTGCTCGTCCTGCCCCGGGACGAGGTCGAACATGGCGCGCCAGCCGCCGATGGGCGTGAGCGGTCGCGCCGAAGCGATCTGCACCTGGCCGCTCGAGGTGCTGATCACCGGCACGACGTGGTCGGCGTGCGCGAGCATCGGCAGGTCTCCGCCGACGAAATCGACCACGAAGCGCCAGGAGAACTCCTTGCGTGGTTGTCCGACGACGCCCCCGATCCCGTCGCGGGTCGCCTGCACGTGCGCGAGCGGCGGACCGAAGGGGTTCTCACGGCACCAGTACAGCCGATAGCCGTACTCGTACACCCGGCCCGGGACGATCTCGCCGTCCGGATTCCAGAACGCCACGATGTTGTCCATCGTCTCGTCGAGGGTCGGAATCTCGACCAGCATCACCGCCCCCTTGCCCCAGGCGGCTTTCGGCTGCACCCAGCAGCACGGCCGCCGGTTGTACCAGGCGCCATCGTCCTGGTAGTCCGCGAAGCGATGGTCGCGTTGCATCAGTCCGAAGCCGCGCGGGTCGTCGTCCAGATAGGAGTTGACTCGCAGCGCGCTCGGGTTGGTCAGGGGTCGCCAGATCCACTCTCCGACGCCGGTGTGCATCTGCAGGCCGTCGGAATCATGGATCTGCGGCCGCCAGTCATCGCTCACCCGGTGATCGTTCTCGCCCACCAGGTACATGCTGGTGCCCGGAGCGATGCCGAGCCGGGTGATTTGCCGCCGTGGATACAGCGTCAGATCCACATCCATCACCAACGTGTCGGCGACATCAATGACGAAGCGATAGGCTCCTGCGACGCTCGGAGAATCGAGCAGGGCGTACACGGTCAGCAGCGTCGATTCGGGCGCGGGCTTCTCCAGATAGAAGGCGACGAAGTCCGGGAACTCCTCCGGCTGCGTCATTCCGGTGTCGATCGCGAGTCCCCGCTGAGACATCCCGTACTGGCCGCTGCCGTCGACGGCGCGGAAATACGAGGCGCCCTGAAAGACCGCCCGGTCGGTGGTCCAGTCAGTGTGAAACAGCACATTGAATCCCGAAAACCCGAGCTTCTTCGGAATCTGGGCGGGCTTCAGGCCCGAGCGGCTGTAATCGAACAGACTGGGGTCGAACAGGATCTGCCTCGCCTGGCCACCCTCGAGCGCGTACATGGTCTTCGGGCGCTTCATGGTGAAGCCGAGGTGATCGAAGCGGATGCGGAAATCGAGGTTCTCTCCGTACCACAGCGTACGCTCCGGACGGTAGGTGATCGACTCCCACTGGTCCCAGCTGAGCTGGGCGATGGCGGCCGGCAGGGGAGGGGCCGTCCCGCTGTACAGGCTCAGCGCCATCGAGCGCGCCTGCTCCTTCAGCGTCGCGAATGTGAAGGGCTGGGGCGCGCCCAGCTGTGTGACGCCGAGTTGAGGTTTCGCGGGCTTTTTCCGGCGCGCGAAATCCCACGGCCAGGGCGCGATGGAGGTCATGGTGGCCGCTCCAGCCCGCAGGAAGCCGCGTCGGTTCATGGTGTCACCTCTCGTGGAACGATTCTCTGGCCGCAGGCATCACGAGCCGCGCCATTCGGTCTGGGTACGGCTGTCATCGCCGCCGCAGTGCGGTACGCGGAAGTGACGCAGCGACTGCACCGTCATCGGCAGCGGCGTCTGATCGGGCACGCGCGCAGCCGGGCCCATCCGCCCAGATGACGCCGCGCCCGGCGTGGACGCGGCCGACGCCTGCGCGGCGGCGCGCAGGCGTTCCCCGAGCGCCGCCAGTTCCGCGGGCGGGGCGGTTTCCTCCGGAGTCAGCAGCAACCCCCGCCTGCGCATCCATCTGCCGATCCCGGCACGGCTGGTCCACATCGTCAGCGGCACCGACAGCACCATGCCGGCAAGCACCGGCAGCAGCCACCAGATGTAACGCGGCGCCAGCTTGAGGATGAGGGCCCCCCAGGTGATGCCGATGATGACATGCCATTTGTGACGCCCGAGCGCCTCGAGCCAGCCGATGCCCCGATCGCCTCGCTCCTGCGCGCGCCACGCAACGGGTCTGCCGCTGAGGATGCTGATGACGAAGGTGGTATGGAACAGCATCATGGCCGGCGCGAGCAGGATGCTGAAAAGCTGCTCGATCACCAGGCTCGCGCTGAGTCGTGCAGCGCCGCCAAAACCGCGGCACAACGTACGGTCGCGCAGCACGAGTACCGCCGCCAGCACTTTCGGCAGCAACAGCACGACCGCGGTGAGCGACAGCAACGTCGCGATCTCCCCGTCGCGGTATTTCGGCCAGTTCGGAAACAGCGAATGGCTGCCCGGCACGAAATACTGGTGGCCGTGCAGCGCCTGCAGTATGACCACGCTCGAGCTGAGCAGCAGCACGAGCAGCCACAGGGGCGAGGTCACGTACGAGAGCACTCCGGTCATGAGGTGAACCCGGCTCAGCCAGTGCAGGCCGCGTGCCCGCAGCAGGCCGAGGTGCTGGAGATTGCCCTGCGCCCAGCGCCGATCGCGTGCCGCGTAGTCGATGACGTTCGAGGGGACTTCCTCCCAACTGCCGTGCTCGGTCGGCAGCAGCCATACCTCGAAGCCAGCCCGGCGCATGAACGCCGCCTCGACGAAATCGTGGCTCAGGATCTCTCCCCCGAGGGGCGGGGAGCCGGGCAGGCGCGGCAGATCGCAGTGGGCGGCGAAGGCGTTGAGCCGGATGATGGCGTTGTGGCCCCAGTAGTTGCCCTCTGCGAGCTGCCAGTACGTGAGTCCGCTCGCGAGCATCGGGCTGCTGAGGCGCGTGGCGAACTGGATCAGGCGTGCGAACAGGGTGTCGCGGCCCGCGGGCAGGGGCAGGGCCTGGATGATGCCGACCCGCGGATGCGCATCCATCAGCCGCGCGAGCTGCACCATCGCCGCGCCGGACATGATGCTGTCGGCATCGAGCACGATCGTGTAGTCGTAGGCGCCGCCCCAGCGGCGCACGAAATCGGCGATATTGCCGGCCTTGCGGCCGGTATTCTCGGCGCGACGGCGGTAGAAGATGCGCCCGCCGGCGCCATGGCGCGCCACGAGATCGGCCCACGCGAGTTCTTCTGCGGCGGCAATGTGCGGGTCGCGGGTGTCGGACAGGATGAAGAGGTCGAATGCGGCCTGCTCGGGAAGCCGCGAGATCGAAGACCAGATGACATCGAGGCCGGCCGCGACCCGCGCGGTATCCTCGTTGTGGATCGGCATGATCAGCGCAGTGCGGCTTGCCAGCGGGACATCCGCCTGCGCGGCGCCGAGCAGGGCCGGATCACCGCCGCGCAGGCGGACCGCGAAGCCCATCACGGCGCTCCAGAACGAACTCGAGATCCACAGGAACAGGACGAAGAACAGCGCAAGCCCGACCCGATCGAGATCGTTGAGGCCGTTCGCCTGCAGGATGTCCCACATCATCCCGGTTGCCGCGGACGCGGTCAGCAGCGTCAGGCCGAAAAACAGCGTGCGGCGCCAGCGCGCCCGGCCTCCCGGATCATCGGCTCGCGGCGGCGCCTCTACCATTGGTCTGTCCAGGTTTCGGTGAGTGCCGAGCCGTAGAGCTCCAGGTAACAGCGCAGGTCCACCGGCTGACTGCCGGTGGGCTTCACATCGAACGCCACGCGCCACCGGCCGTTCTCGGGCAGCCGCTCGACGGAGACCCGGGAGACGACGGCACCGCCTGCCGTGATCTCGGCATGCACGGGCTGACTGGCCTGCAGACCGTCGAGGTCACCGCCGGTGAAGTCGATGAGCACACGCCGCATCCCGGCTACCGGGCGGCCGGCGCGCGTCACGGGGCCGAAGCGCGTCGCCACCGCCTGGCCTCCCGGCGGCCAGCGATTGCCGGAATGCAGGTAGGACGACAGCAGGTAAGAAAAGGAGATCGGCCGGCGCGGCTGCGCCGGGGCGCTCGGTACCCAATAGGCGTCGATGTTGTAATTGACCTCGTCCGTACTCGGAATCTCCACGAGTTCCACGCCGCCACGACCCCAGTCACCGAGCGGCTGCACCCAGTAGCTCGGACGCTGCTCGTAGCGGGCTGCCGGGTCCTCGTATGCGGCGAAGTCGCGCCTGCGCTGGATGAGCCCGAAGCCGCGCGGATTGTCGTCCATGAAGCGGTTGACCTCGAGTCGCCGCGGATTCTGCAGCGGCCGCCACAACCACTCGCCGGCGCCGGTGTGCATCATGAGTCCGTCACTGTCATGCACCTGGGGCCGCCAGTCATAGAAGCGCCGCCGTGCGGAGTTCAGGCCATACAGGTACATCGAAGTGAGCGGCGCGATGCCGAGCTTGGCGATGCGCGCGCGTGGGTACAGCGTGGCGGTGACGGTCACCTGGGTGATCGCCCCGGGGCGCACCTCGAACCGGTAGGCGCCGGTGGTGCTCGGGCTGTCGAGCAGCGCGTAGATCGTCATGGTGTGCGCGTGCGGGCCCGGAGGCACGAGCCAGAAGTCGGTGAAATAGGGGAACTCCTCGCCTTCCACCGAGGCGCTGTCGATGGCGAGCCCGCGTGCCGTCACCCCATAGACCTGGTTGCGGCCGAGCACTCGAAAATACGAAGCGCCGAGAAACGCGATCACCGTGTCCTGGCGCGAAGGCGCGTTGAGCGGATAGTGGACGGAGAAGCCGGCAAACCCCAGATAGGCCGGCAGGCGCATACGGGGCACGGTGCGGCCGAACGTGAACATCGAGGGGCTGTAGCGCACCTCACGCACGCCCGATGGAAGGACTTCGTAGATTCTGACCTGCCGGGTGAACACGAAGCCGCGGTGGTAGAACTGCACGTCGAACATCGACTGGCCGCGCCACAGGGCGGCGTCGGGTCGGAAGCGGATCTGGCGATACTGCGTATAGGTCAGCCGCGACAGCGCGGCCGGTAGCGGCGTGGAGCGGACCCGGTACGGGCGGAGGGCCCGCTGCCACGCGATGCGCTGGACGGTGGCGAAGCTGAACGGCGGCGCGGCGTGCACCTGAGTCACCGGACGCTGCCCGGAGGGACGTGCCGGCTCCATCCGGCGATGCGCGGCGGGTCGGGCAGGTTGCCCCTGGGGCGCGGGATGAGCCCACGCGGGTCCCGCGGCCGCGCAGGTCAGGAAAACCAGAGCGAAAAATGCCGCCAGCTGTATGCGAAAAGCAAGTAACACCAATCTTCCCGTGGTCCGGCATCGATGCCGCCGTTCGAGTTCTGGACATGGTCTGC